>NZ_JAGGQX010000064.1:0-105527 GCF_018613095.1 Bacillus sp. ISL-75 | reverse complement strand
ACAAATCCAATACATAGTGAAGATAAATGTTACTTAACAGTACACTAATTGAACCACCTTGCGGTGTTCCAGTTTCACTGACATAAATATCTTTACCTTCCATTACACCTGCTTTTAACCATCTTTTAATCAGACTAATAATTCTAGGATCACCAATCCTATGTTGCACGAATTTAATTATCCAATCATGGTCTAAGGTTCCAAAGAAGTTCTTCAGGTCGGCGCTCAAACATTCCAAGTGCCCAGAGGTCCTTTGCCCTATAGGCGGGGATTTCTTCATTTTCTTTAAAATACATTGCCTCAAATTCATCCCCAACTGCTTCTTCAAATACTTCTAGGGTATAAGTTTCAGAATCTGTAGAGAAGGTTTTCCATTCACATACCATCATGTCTTATCACTCCTTGTTTGTTTATGGATTTATCATAACATGTATTTTGAATACCGGTTTGTGAAGTATTGAACAAAGTGTGGATTGTGATTAATTTTACTAAAAATAGTACTATGTCCTTAAATAACAATGGTTACCAATGATAATATTGGCATGTATTTGGTGAAATACTATATTAACTGAAAACGTTTACATCTATTTTATTATATTGGAATAACATTAAATAAATGAAGTTATCGATTGTAAATGTACGGTTATTGAAAACGAACAGTTAGTGACTGTAACATTATTTGAAAGAGGGTTACGGTCTAATTATATTTCATTCCCTTAATTTTTTCTAATAGCCTGTTATGTACTTTTGATAAGATGAGTAACGCGAGGATAGAACCAATAAAGTTTAACAACATATCCCACTGTGCGTCCCAAATATCACCTTGTGCTCCTAAAAACTCAGTGGAAGTCTTTCTGTTCTTTGTTAATTTAGTCCATAACCATTCGATAATTTCATACATAGTTCCAATTGCGAGTGAAAAACTTAATATCACAGAAATTAACCAAGGACCTTTTTTAGTCACTCTCTTTCGGATTAATATTTCTCTTATTACAATGGCAAACAACCCTTTTAAGAAATGCCCAAAGCGGTCATAGTGGTTTCGGTTTAATTCAAAATAATCTTTTATCCAAGTAAAAAGTGGAACCTTTGCGTAAGTATAATGACCACCAATGAAGGTAAGAATCGAAAGAATGGCAATTATGATATAGGATAGCGTAGTAAGACGAAACTTATTATAGGTAATAAGTACAATCATACATATCACAATGGCAGGAAGTACTTCCATCGCCCATATTAAATATCCTGCTGGCTTATAGATTGACCAAATAAAAACGGCAATTACAAACAAGATAAGTAGTAAATGAAAGTAAGCACTTTTATCTTTTATCACTTAACTCACTCCTAATGATATTACAGTTGTAAAGTTAAAAAATAACTAACTTGCTCTCCGGTGCAAAGTTATAAAATAACTTTTATAGGTTGTCCATCCTTTCTTTTATTAAACCACATAGCTATTTAAATGTCTGTTCAAAATGAATATCAATAACGGTAGGTTTAAATCAATGGAGTTATCTAGAAGTATAACGATTAGGAATATATAAATTCCAGGTATTTTTCCAACATCACTGGTATCCTCTCTAACAAGGACTACTAATATAGTAAATAAAAAAAAGCCATTAAATACTAGATTCGTTCTTACTCTAGTATTTAATGGCCTTTATATGCTACGCCTCAATTAAAAAAATATATTAACAAGGAACTTGCAAACATGATTTCCTTGTTCAGGTAGGAAATCATGTTGTAGTTTAAAGTACCTTGCTTAAAAACGCCTTGGTTCTTTCGTGTTGTGGGTTACTGAATATCTCATTCGGTTCATTTTCTTCAACAATGTAGCCTCCGTCCATGAAGATGACCCGATCGCCGACTTCCCTGGCAAAGCCCATTTCATGAGTAACAACAACCATTGTCATACCTTCTAATGCCAGCTGTTTCATTACTTCTAAAACATCACCAACCATTTCAGGGTCAAGTGCGGATGTCGGCTCGTCAAAGAGCATAATTTTTGGATTCATGGCGAGTGCCCTTGCAATCGCAACCCGTTGTTTTTGCCCCCCAGATAGTTCCCCTGGAAAGCTATTGGCTTTTTCTCTTAGACCCACTTTATCTAATAGATCAAATGCCAATTTTTCAGCAGCTGTTTTATCTATAGCGTGAATTTTAATAGGTCCCATGGTGATGTTCTCTAATACACTTTTATGAGGAAACAGATTAAATTGCTGAAACACCATTCCTACTTCTTGTCTTACTTTGTTAATATTGATTTTTGGGTCTGTTATATCCTGTCCGTTTATGACTACCTCTCCGCCTGAAATGTCTTCTAGGCGATTTAAGCATCGAAGGAACGTACTCTTACCTGAGCCAGATGGACCAATAACACAAACTACCTCTTTTTCTTTAACTTCTGCATTGATATCTTTTAATACCTCAACATTTCCGAACGATTTTCGTAAGTTTTTAACTGTGATCATGCTCATCTAAGCTGAATCCTCCTTTCGATGAAATTAGCAAGCATGGTTAATAAATAAATAATAATAAAGTAAATGATACCTACAGCCAGCCAAATCTTAAATGCTTCGAAGGTGGCAGAAGCCTGAATTTGTCCTTGCTGTGTTAAATCCGCAATCCCAATTACAGATAAAAGTGACGTATCCTTTAAACTTATAATGGACTGGTTTGTAATTGTAGGAAGCATTCTTCTAAAGGCCTGAGGAAGCACCACATATCGCATGGTTTGTGCGCCTGTAAAACCAATCGATCTTGCTGCTTCTGTTTGTCCTTTATCAATTGATTGAATTCCCGCTCTGATAATCTCAGCAAAATATGCACCCGCATTAATGGCAACAGTGATGATCCCAGCAGTAGTGCTATTTAGGGACACGACTTGTAGAGAATTTACACCGAAATAAATAAAAAACAATTGCACAATAAACGGTGTCCCACGAATGGCATCAACATAAACCTTAGCAATCCAGTTCAAGATCTTGATCGGAGCTAAACGAAATAAAGCTATTACTAAACCAATTAAAAAACCTAGAATAATGGCAATTACAAATATATATAGGGTCACTTGAAGACCTTTTAATAACATTGGCAGTGCTGCAGAAATAATATCCATTCTGTTCATCCCCTTTCAAAAAGAAAGCGCGCATTAAGCGCGCTTAATCATTTCGTATCCTCTATTCACCTAGATACGTTTTAATAATTTTATCATACGTACCATCTTTCTTTAACTCAGCAAGACCATTGTTAATTTTTTTCAAAAGATCCGCGTTTTGTCCTTTTAGAACAGCAATTCCATATTGATCTCCATTTAATCGATCACCCACGATTTTTAATCCAAGGTCTTTTTGGGCAATTGCATACGAAATTACAGGATAATCTTCAATAAGTGCATCTGCATTTCCGTTAGATACCTCTTGGAACATGGCAGGGCTATCATTAAATTGAACAACAGTAATTCCTAATTTTGCAGCATTATCTTGTGCATATTTTGCACCAGTTGTACCTTTTTTAACAGCAATTTTTTTGCCTTTAAGATTTTCGACTGATTTAATACTTGTATTATCTTTTTTAACAACGACTGTTAAGCCTGCATCAAAATATGGTGTTGAGAAATCTACTACCTTTTTTCTTTCATCTGTAATGCTCATTCCTGCAATGGCCACATCTAGCTGATTTGCTTGCATTGCTGGGATGATACCACCGAAATCCATTGGAGAAAGTTCGATTTTAAAGTCTTGGTTTTTCGCAATTGCATTGATTAACTCAATATCAATTCCCTTATAATCGTTTCCTTCTTTAAATTCAAACGGCGGATAAGTTGTATCAACACCAACTTTATATACTTTTCCACCTTTTTCTTTCTCGTCTGCTGTGTCTTTGCTTCCACAAGCAGCGATAAAGATTGAAAGGATTAATAACAAACTTAATAGACCTAACTTTTTCATTTCATTCTCCCCTTAATTTTCAGATTGTTCTTACTTGCTGAATATAGCAAATTTACTTATTTAATATATCACATATAGTTAACAGAAAAAAGGGATTAAACTATATGAATATACAAAAAAATTTAATAATACACATAATACACATAATATAATAATATTGACGTTTTTGATTTATTGAAATAATAGAGATTTGGATTAAAAAAATCTATACTATTAATACTTTTATTTTATCCATACTTTAAGAATGCATTCATTAAAGGAAAAATTTACTTTTCATTTTTTAATCAATTTATATTTCAATATTAAATATCCTAAACTTTTCCTCACTTTTTATCCACTAGACAAAACCACTTGGAATATAGATACCAAGTGGTTTTGGTTATAATTTCACCTATTAATTGACATCCTCGAATTCTCTTGCAATCCTTTCAAATGCTTCCTGAATTATTGGACGAGGGGACGGGATACAAATTCTTTGCCATTGTAACCCTTCCTTACCAAACATCTTCCCATCTTCCAGTAGAACATTTGCTTTATTATAAATCCGATTGTGGACTTCTTCTGGAGTTAGTCCATACTCACTAAAATCCAGCCACATGATATAGGTTCCCTCTGGGATTCTTACCTTAACTTTCGGCATTTTCGCCGCTAAGAATTGGACTGCCCATTCCATTGTCCCATCGATATATTCCTTTAATTGTTCTAACCAATCTTCGCCCTCATTGTATACGGCGATCAGTGCAGAAACGGTAAAAGGTGAGGGTAAATGCATCCCCATAACAGTATTAAAGGTTTTTCTAAGTTCAGGATTTGAGATGATTACATTTGTACAATGAAGCCCAGCAACATTGAATGTTTTATTGATGGCAGTAAAAGTAATAATACGATCACTATGGTCGCTAGCTTTTGCAATCGGAATAAATGTTTGATTACGTCGTACTAAATCTCCATGAATTTCGTCAGCAACGATGAGGACATCATTTTTCACACAAATATCGGCTAATTTCCTTAGTTCTTCGCGAGTAAACACTCTGCCGGTTGGATTATGGGGGTTACATAGGATGAACATTTTCGTCGTTTCTTCTTTTGCCTTCGCTTCAAAATCCTCGAAATCGATTTGATAATAGCCTTCGCTATTCGCTTTAAGTGCATTATTCCGAACTTTTCGTCCGTTGGCTTCAATTGCCGAAGTAAACGGAGGATAAACCGGTCGTTGGATAATGATGCCATCTCCTGGATTGGATAATGCTTTAACAGCAACATTTAAAGCATGAACGGTTCCTGGACTAAAGCTGATTTCTTCCTGCGGAATATCCCAATCATGTCTCTTTTTAAACCAATGCTGGATGGCTTCAAAATACTCTTTTGGAAAGATGGTATATCCGAAAATCCGGTGATCGACCGTCTTATGTAAGGCATCTACTAACGGCTGAGGCACTGGTAAATCCATATCAGCTGTAAACAACGGAATCGTCTCATCGTCATATCGTTCCGTCAGACCAATCTGTTTAATTAAATCCCCGCCATCCCATTTGATTGAATAGGTTCCTCTTCGGTTGACAATTTCATCAAAGTTATATTTCATTTACATCCACCTTTCATTTTTCATTCCTGCGAATGATTCACATGTAAAAATTTATTGATTACTACAATTATAACGATTAATAGAAATGATTAAAAATTTGGATAGCTAAATTTATCAAAAAAGTCGGCGATGACACTAAAAAAAAGAGCAGGCCCAGTATATGAACCTCGCTCTTTAATGCGCGTTAATCTTCCAAAACCTCGTCATTTTATTGGTCCGTTCCGATTAAAATGGGAATTGATTTGACCTATAATCATCTTATGTTTTTCCCGTTTCGCTAAATCCCTGCGAATTTCGAGTGTTTGTACTCCTTCTTCTATTTTTTCCGCAATTTCAATCAGTCTTTCAATATCCGCAAATGAATACTTACGGGTCCCATTTGGGGTCCTATCTGGAAAAATTAGCTTCCGCGTTTCATAATAATGAATTTGTCTGCTTGAAAGACCTGTTAATTCTGTCACAATTCCTATGGTAATAACCTTTTGATCACGATAGGATGGATTTTCGTTTCCCAAGATACCACCTCCTATTTTGTTTTAGTTTATTTGAAAAAATGTGAATTTTAAAACAATTATTATGTTATGTATTCTAACATAAGATGTAATACACTGAAACAAAAAATTCCTTTCTTACAAAAATATTAATTTCCAGCTAACGCTACTATTATCTTAAAAAAGATTTAGTCTAAAAATGTAAGCGAATTCACTATTATACTTATTTAACACCGTAAATTTGAATAAATTTAGATTTATTTACTATGAGTGGATTAGTAAAGACCTTGGTGAACGCTTACAAAAACAGACTCTTTTTGATATACTAATATAATCTAAATCCATCAAAAAAATTACTAACTTTCAACTGAATCTTGGTGATTGACATGGATTTTTAACAATTTGAGATTCCAATCATTTTTTGAATTATTGACTCTTTAAAATTTCTATGTCACTTTAAAGATATATTCCTACATAAAGATACAAAAGGAGAACTCATAACTATGAAAAGAAAAATACTTGCCTATAATTTTGAATTCTCTGAAACCCTAGATCGTTTAAGAGACAATTTTGACGTTGAAATTTTTGAAAGGATAAATCCCAAAACAGACCCGGCATTTTTACAATCTCTAAAAGCAGCTGAAGGTATTGTCGGTCTTGCACTTCCAGTCGACAAAGAATTACTAAATCATGCCCCAAATTTAAAAATTGTTTCTAATAACTCAACTGGATTTAATAACCTTTCCATTGATGAGATGACCAAGCGCGGAATTATGGGAACAAACACACCAGGCGTACTTGAAGATACAACGGCCGATGCGATTTTCGGGATTCTTCTTGCTGCTGCCAGACGCATTCCTGAGTTGGATCACTTCGTGAAGGCCGGAAATTGGAAGCAGCATTTAACGAGAAATGAATATGCCATTGATGTTCACCATAAAACCTTAGGTATTATTGGGATGGGGAAAATCGGGGCTTTAATTGCGAAACGAGGGCATTTAGGCTTTGATATGAATATTCTTTACCATAATCGCACTCGCAATCTGGAGGCTGAGGAAAAATATCACGCTGTCTACACAGAGCTTGACCGCTTACTTATAGAAAGTGATTTTGTTTGTTTAATGACACCGCTCACACCTGAAACAGAAAATTTAATGGGGTCACGGGAATTTAAATTGATGAAAAAGTCTGCTATTTTCGTGAATGGTTCCCGCGGAAAAACAGTCGATGAAAAAGCACTAATTGAAGCATTAACAACGAACGAGATTCACGGAGCCGCATTAGACGTTTTCCAAAGTGAACCAGTCAAAGCGGACCATCCGCTTCTCCAATTTCCAAATGTGGTGACAACCCCGCATATCGGGTCATCCACTTTCGAAACAGAATTTAAAATGGCCAAGCTTGCGGTGGAGAATTTACTAGCAGGATTAACGGGAAAACGCCCAAGGAACCTGATTAATCCTGAAGTACTGAATTAATATTACGAAGGAGTTAAACACATGAATTCACCGAAAAGTGTTGTTGAAAAACTAAATTTGAATAAATATCCACGGAAGCTTGTTCTGCAGAAACCGGAAGATTTGGATGACTTTCATGAATTAGACTATGACTCATCTATTAATAACGATAAATATGATCTGATATTTATATTCGTTTTTAGTTTAGAGGAATTTTCGCGGCAACTTCAATCGGTAATTGCAAACCAATTACTCGAGAAAAATGGATATGTTTACTATGCCTATCCAAAGAAGAAAAATCCAAAATATAAAGAATACATTGAACGCGACAGCTTGTTAAACGTATTTGCTATGGATGATGAGGGATATACGCTTGACAGTGATATAAAGTTTTCTAGAATGGTCAGTCTAAACGATGTTTTTACAGTGGTGGGCTTAAAGTCTGCCCCAAAAAAGACAAAAAAGGCTGACAGCAGTAAATCTAGCCAATGTGTGGATGACTATATTGTTCATGTGGATGATATTAAACAGTACTTAAACAAAAATGAGGACCTATTGGGAGCTTATAATCAATTTACTTTTGGATATCAAAAGGATTGGGCCCGTTATGTCTATAGTGCGAAAAGAAAAGAAACTCAAGATAAACGTTTGTTAGAAATGGTGACTGTTCTTGGAGCAGGCTATAAATCAATGGAATTATATCGAAGGAAGCAGAAATAGTCAGTGGATGTAATTTCAAAACGATCCCGTCTATCTAATTAGATAGACGGGAATTTTTTATTAAGAGGGCAAGAGCAAATTTTATCACAAGTAAGCAGAAGGTTGTCTAAATTTTTTATACAATCAGCTCCTATCAGTTCTACTCCCCACTTTCTTCCTATATTACTTATTAATACCATCCAAATATTATGGCATAGCCATCATTTTTCAAAAAAAACCTAAATATCATTCCCCCCAAGCATATTACTTATACATTTTATCTAGATTGGGTACAATTCTAATAGAAATGGAGGAAATATCATGGTTCGTTTACTTGCGATTATCTCATTTATACTTTTATTTTATTTTTCATTGCCAGTTATTGATAAACAGATGGGGAAAAACGATATAGAAAAAAAGATTGATTCTGTTCAATCTGAAATGAATATAAAAGATAGCTCAGCAGTATTAGAAACGCTTAATAGTTTTTATGAAAAGGTACAACAATTAGTTGGACAGCTTGGCTTTCAGGCAGGAGAAAATCCTCTCACTAAACAAAAGCCCCAACCACAAAAAGAAAAAGTAGAATTAAATATCCCTACTAACCAAGTATTTTCAGTAAATAATATAGAACTTGGTAATTTAAAAGAAGATATTGATCATAATTTAGGCAAGGCAAATCGGTCATCTCTAAATGAATATGGGACGAATTGGTACGCCTATCACGAAAATTACCATGATTTTTTTATGGTCATGTATGATGAAAACAACAAAGCAGCAGGATTATACACGAACCAAGATTTGATTGCATCCACTAAAGGAATCAAACTCGGAAGTTCCAAGATAGATGTTCGCGCAAAACTAGGTGAACCGATCACCAATATCCAAAAAGGATTGACAGTTTATCAATTACAGGAAAATAGTGACTATGATGTGTTCTTGCTTGAGGGAACTTACGTAACCATCTTTTATGATAAACATGAAAATAATACGGTAACAGCGATACAACTAATCAGTAAGGACTTTGAGCAGAAGAAAACAGGCTTTTACACCAAAGCCAATTCAGCGTTAAAAGAAGGCTTTGAATATCAATTATTCGATTTGACCAATGCAGCACGAGTCAATCATCAGCTTACAGTTCTAACATGGGATGAGCATGTTAGAGGAACAGCCCGTAAACATAGCACTGATATGGCAGTCCATCAGTATTTCGATCACACCAATCTGAAAGGACAATCACCGTTTGACCGGATGAAAGAGGATGATATCAGTTTTCATATGGCTGGGGAAAACCTTGCCTATGGGCAATTTAGCAGCATCTTCGCCCATGAAGGTTTAATGAACTCCCTCGGACATCGTGAAAATATTTTGCGGAAGGGTTACGAGTTTTTAGGAGTAGGCGTAGCTTTTAATGACGAATCGCAGCCCTACTATACAGAAAACTTTTTTGCGAAGTAGTACGTCCAAGGGGTTATTATTCAGAACACTAAAAAATCCACAAAACCCCATGTTTTGTGGATTTTACTTTTACGATGGAAAAATGAGGAACATCTTGTAAAGTTATTGTACGGTTTCAGTTTCCTAGTTTTTGATCCAATAAGGACAAGGTTTTCCCGATAGACTCTTGAATAACATATGTATTACTGTCAGTATCATAAGGAGTTTCACCTATATTAATAATAATTAGTGGAACGCCTTGCCTTCTGTATTGGGGGAAAGTGGAGAATGGCGTTACTTTTAGACTCGTCCCTAATACCAACACACAATCCGCAACATCAATCATGTGTAAAATCGCATCAAATCCCTCTACAGTAAACCACTTGCCTGTATCACCAAACAAAACGACATCCGGTTTTATAAAACGTTCTCTTTTATCGCTGGTATCACAATGGTCACAGATATAGAATTCATCGATGGTATCGAGACGATTTTCCATCTCTTTTGTCGAATAGCTTTTACCGCAATGCAAGCAAGTTGCTGTTTTTATGGTTCCATGGAATTCTATGACATTCTTATTGCCCGCTTTTTGATGAAGTCCATCAATATTTTGGGTAATGATATGAGAAACCTTCCCATCTTTTTCCCACTTCGCCAAAATCTTGTGCCCTACATTCGGCACAGCATCCGGATGGTAAAGATTTTCGAATGCAAATTGATAAAACTCCCTTGGACTTCGATAAAAATAATCCAAGGAAAGGATATATTCCGGTGCAAGTTGATAAACCCCAGACCTTGAACGAAAATCTTTTATGCCAGATTCTGTACTAATCCCCGCTCCAGTTAGCACAATGATGTTTTTTGCATTTTTAATGTGGCTTGTACAGGTTTCAATCAGTTTGTTTTCCATCGATTCCTTCTCCTTTAAATACGCCGATAGGGCAACAATAATAATACTTAGTTTATAAGAAAAAACAATTCCTAGTCACATGTCAAGTATAGTATTTACAAATCAGGATTTATTTCATAAAAAAAACTGCCCCAAGTTAAACTAATGGGACAGCCTTTATAAATGGTGCCTGTCCCTCACTACTTTACAACTTAAAGCACTCGAGGTAGGCCATAATAGATGCTATGCAAATGCACGTAATTTTTTATTTTTTTTCAAATGCAAAGGTTTATGAGTGTAATAGATTTTTGCTTGTGCATGATTATTACAAAGTGAACATTTAATTTGATAAGAAGCTTTGCTAATATGGGGAGTTTCTAAGAAGGTTAATATTTCTTTCATATGTTTATCACAGGCCCACATGATCTCACCCCGAATTCATATTTTTCTTTAACTAAGCTTACTAAATGGTAGAGACTTCTTTCTGGAGTTTATCAGGCTTTCTTTTCTTCACGACTTCCGTAAATGCATCTTCCCAAGAAATCGAAATATCTCCATTTGTCACAAATGTTTGACACCCGAGGCGATATCCTTCTCTTAACCACTCTTCACCTAATTTTCTTCTTTCCTGTACCTTGACTTTATCTAGGAATTCAGCGCCTTCTTCCGCCTTAAAAACGCAGCTGCCGCAAATTCCCCCGCCACATCGGTTTGGGAGTTCTCCATCGTAACGAAGGGACATCCTCAAGATATTCGAATCCTCTGGTACCTCTAATTGTTTATTGCTGTTAATGAAATTTATTTTTGGCATGCCTCGTATCCTCCCTAAAATTAATCTTCTTGGTATACAATATACCATATTTATAATTTTCGGACAATACAAATATTTTAAATTTTTTCATTTTAAAAAAAGATAAATATAAGACCACATCGTGAAGTCGGTGTGGTCATTAACATAGATGATAGCTCGCTACGAGATCTTTTATTGATATTTTTCAAGTGGACATCAATTTTTCTTTTTTAGATGATCGCTTTTCTTTTATATTTTCAATATAAGTGATATATGCCTTTTTCGAGTTTTCAATATGAATTCTCATTAAATATTCTGCCATTTCCGCTTCTTTATCGCGCAAGGCTTTCATGATATCAATATGTTCCCTTAAGGATTCTTTTCTTCTGCCTGGTGTCTCATATCCCATATTTGCAGCCATATGTATATAGTCAATCAGACCAGAGAGAATCTCAAACAATTTAGGGCTTTTCGATGCCTTATTAATCAGACGATTCATTTGTATATGTTCAAGATTAAAGTTTTCTTCGGCTTGATCTCTTAACAACATCAGTTCTTCGATCTTTTGATCCAATTCTAGTTGCGTTTCTCTATCCATCCGCCCCGCAGCTAATTTAACGGCCAAAACTTCTAAAGAGGCAAGAATTGTAAATACCTCGATGACTTCACTCTCGGAAATATTGGAGACGACGACACCTTTTCGGGGAACCGTTTTTACAAAGCCTTGGGATTCCAATCGGAACAAAGCCTCCCGAATCGGTGTCCGGCTGATGCCTAATTTCCCGGCAAGTTCTCTTTCAATTAAACGATCGCCCGCTTTTAATTCGCCCTCCAGAATCATTTCCTTTAAATAAATATATGCATGCTCCCGAATCGATAAAAGATTGTTTTCCTCCCATCTTACGTCCATAAATTCCACCCGCTTATTTTTTATTATTTTCTAACATTCATTTTTACGAAAGAAACACTCCACCATAAATCAAGCAGCAAACAATTAGCAGGGATGGATGCATTTTTACTCTAATCAAAGCAAAATAACTAACCACAGCCAAAAAGACTAAATGAAAAACACCACTATTCTCATAAGCTGTTAAAAAGAATTGATAGGCCATCACAGCAAGTAAAATCGCAATAATCGGCTGTACTGACTTTGTCATAAGTGCTACTTTTGGAGAACCTTTAAATAGATTTACAAACTTAAAAAGTAAAATAACGGCGAGAGCAGAAGGAAGGATCGTTGCGATTAGAGCAATTACTGCACCAAGGATCCCCCCCACTTCATAACCAATATAACCGCCCATTTTGGTGGCAATTGGTCCTGGCAAGGCATTCCCAATCGCCAATACATCCCCAAACTCGGATAAACTCATCCAATGGTAATTGTTGACCACTTCATTTTGTATTAATGGAATGGTTGCAGGGCCGCCGCCGTATCCCAATAAATTAGCAATGAAAAACGCCCAAAAGATATGCAAATAGATCATGAACTTTTTTCCTTTCTCTGAAGAAGCAACTCAGCGGAAGCTTTTGCCGCTTTTTCTTTTCGATCCGCAATGATATAGGCAGTGATGAGAAATACCGCAATCAAGATGCCGGGATGCCAGTCAAGAAACTGGACAAATATTAAAGAAACGACCGATAGTGACAGCATAATCGGAAAACCTAAGCCTTTACGGCCATTTTGGAAAAAACGATATGCCATCTCCAAGAGCATAAATCCGATCACAGGTGTAACCCCTTGAACCATCCCACTGACAATTGGTGATTCTTTAAACCTATAAAGCACACCCAATAAAGCGATCATGGCAATAATTGATGGTAAAATGTGAGTAAGAATAGCCACGGTCGCACCTAAATACCCCTTCACTTTATAACCTATATACGCGGCCATCTTGGTGGCGATCGGTCCTGGCAAGGTATTGGCTAATGCCAATATTTCGACAAATTCCTGTTCGTTCATCCATTTGTATTTTTTAACTGCTTCAAATTCAATCAGCGGTATCGTAGAGGGTCCGCCCCCATAACCGGTCACACCGGTGCGGGCAAATCCAATAGCTAACTCAACATATGCTTTCAGTTGACTCTCCCCCTTTATATACCAATATAACATTCTGTCGCATATTTTTATAGAACCGAAGATTAAGATAGACCCCATTCTGCTAAAACAAATGCTTCGAATGAGGTCCTGTTATTATTATTTTTTTATATCGGCTTCCGTAATTACTTCCAGCCCATCACTTTCCAGATAACTTTGCAATGCTTGCAGGGCGGCAGTTCCTACGGCTGTGTCTTGCTCGCCGTTGCCGCCACTGACACCAATTCCGCCTATTACTTCACCATTGACAACAATCGGGAATCCACCAACAAAGATGGCAAATTTTCCTGGAAGCATTTGCTGAATTCCAAAAGCTTCATTCCCAGGAAGTGCAGGTCCATTAGGCTCTTTGTTAAATAAATGGGTAGATCGTTTATGGCCAGCAGCTGTGTACGCCTTCGCAATCGAGATTTCAGGTCCTGTGATCCGTGCTCCATTCATACGTTCAAGCGCAAGCAAATTGCCTCCATCATCGACAATTGCGATAGTTTCTAGAACATTGATCTCTTCTGATTTTTTCTTAGCTGCCTCAATCATTAACTTCGCTTCTTCTAATTCTAATTTCAAAACAGATTTCATTTTTGTTCTCCTTTACATAATGTATTATTTTAATAGCCCATATAGACAGTTTTTAATTGCGTAAAGAATTCTAAGCCCACTCTTCCAGATTCGCGGAAAGTAGAGGTACTTGATTTTTTCAGGCCGCCAAATGGGGCATTCATTAAGTTTCCTGTCGTTGTACGATTAACCTTTACCGTGCCCGCTTGGATATCCTTTGTAAATTGGTTGGCGATTTTGAGATTATTAGTTACAATCGAAGCAGACAAACCATACTCGACATCATTAGCAACGGCAATGGCTTCTTCATATGTATCTACTTCAATCACAGCCACAACCGGGCCAAAGATCTCTTCTTTAGCAATTCGCGAATTAGGTTTTACATTAGTGAAAATTGCCGGCTGGACATAGTATCCTTTTTCGAAATCTCCTGTTAGGAGTTGCTCCCCGCCGTAAACCAATTCTGCTCCATCCTCTTTACCGAATTCGATGTACTTTAAGACATTTTTCAGTTGTTTTTCGTTGGCAAGCGGCCCGATTTTCACGCCCGCTTCGAAGCCATTTCCTATTTTGAGAGCACTAGTTTTTTCAACAAGTTTTTGTACAAATTCCTCTTTCACTTCTTTTAAAACAATAACCCGGCTTGTTCCAGTACATGCTTGCCCTGTTAAGGAATATGCTCCGTTTACAGTCAGGGTTGCTGCAAGATTGAGGTCGGCATCATCCATGACAATTAACGGATTTTTTCCGCCAAGTTCCATTTGTGTACGAGTGGTAAAAGAAGCTTTGCTATGAATATCTTCCCCTGCAGCCGTTGACCCTGTAAATGTAACGGCCCTTACAGCAGGATGTGTAACCAATAAATCACCTACGTCCGAAGCTTTTCCCGTAACAAAGTTAATCACACCTTTAGGAATTCCTGCCTTATCTAGTGCTTCGACTAAGCGAAAAGCAATTAGGGGAGTATCTGAGGAAGGTTTAAACACAACCGTATTCCCCGTAATTAAAGCGGGAGCGATTTTTCGGGCAGGAATAGAAAGCGGAAAGTTCCAAGGAGTAATGACACTTACCACTCCAAGCGGTTCTCTTTCCGTTGAAACTTTCATATTCGCATCATCATTTGGAAAGGTTTCCCCCGTAAAGCTTTGTCCTTCTACTGCATAATAGCGGAGTGTTTGTGCTGAACGGATTACTTCATTCTTGGCATCATCCACATGCTTTCCTTCTTCTCTAGTTAACTCTTCGGCCAAGGCGGCAGCATTTTGTTCTAGAATGCTGGCGGCTTGATTTAAGATGGCAGCACGCTTGGAAGGGGCTGTTTGGGACCAACTAGGGAAAGCATTCTTGGCAGCTTCAATCGCAATTTTTACATCCTGTTTGTTTGAAGCCTGGAATTCCCCAACAAGATCTTCAGTATTTGCAGGGTTCACACTAAAAAACGTCTTCTTGCTAACCGATTCCTGCCATTCTCCATCTATATAATTATTGAATGTCTCTACTTTTGTAGTTATCACAACTATCACCTTTTTTCATTTATTAGTTCGAACTATATCGAAAAATATGATTCTATAAAAACGGCCGTCACTTAAACCTTTAAATTACAAGATTAATATGACGGCCAGTACACGGGCGCTTCCGCTTATCTATTTATTTCGTTTCTACTAATGCACCTAAATCCTTTTCAATATACTCTTTCCAAAGTCCATCCATGTACATACGGCGCATTTTTGCTCCTGTACGAACAACTTCTAAGCAACGTTGTTGTAACTCAGGCGTATCGGCGTGGTCAAGAACAATTTTGTATCCGCGCTCACCATGGATCTCATCTGAAACAATGTGTAAGTCAAAGAATTCAATTTCTTCATCCGTAAACCCATACTTCTCACGTAAAGCAGGAGTTTGTTTCCGGTAGATATCAGGAACTTGTGATTCTAATCCAACAACTAGAGCTGCTGTTGCTACGACGAAATTCTCACGTGCAGCCACCGCGAAACACCAGCTTTGAAGGCCTAAAGTAGTTGGAGCCATATTGTTAGGATCAATAATTCTTTCTGCAGTTGTACCACATGCTTCCGCAAATCGAATTAATAAGTCTGTGTGACGATCCGCTGCGATTTCTTCTTCATACATATTTTGTAGAGTAAAATCTTTTGCAGCAGCAAACTTTGGATCTTGTGGAGTATTGTGGTAAATATACGCTAAGTAATCAGCGAATGGACCTACATAATGGTAGTGATTTTCAGCCCAACTAGCAAAGTGTTTTCTTTCAAGTTTGCCCTCTGCCCAAGCTACTGTAAATGCAGCTTTCTGGCTATGGTTACCTTTAATTGCTTCCTCTAATTGTCTGCGAAATTCATCTTTAGATAATAATTCTGTCAACTGAAACTCCTCCTCTATTTTTATGTAGGCACCCAATCTTAGATTGGTATTTGATATTTTGTATACCAAGTTAGATTAAAAAATAAAAAGATTGTGAATTCTTGCTCTTCCAGCACTCTTTACTTTTTGGAAAATGTTCGTTTGGTATACCTTACGTTTATACTACCAAGATATTGTTTATTTGTAAATATAATTTTTAGAATTTTTCAAGAATTGTAATCGTTTTCTTTTCCCTGCTAAATTTATTGATGGACATCCACTTTCAGATCTAATAATTGATAGAGTTCATTCGATAGATTATCCAATGCTTCCTCCACGATCTGCTGGCCAATTTCCCAGCTGCCTTTTGTGCCATCACCGATACACCCATTTTTGGTCATTTCTTCGTAAAAATAAAATCCTTGGATCGCTTTACCAGGTCGAAGCTGCTTCCATCTTCCATCTTTTTGAATATCACCTTTTTCTAGTCTTTCAGGTCGGACAAGCTCTGGAGCCAAATAAAGTGCTTCGGAAACTTCTCGTTCGCAGCTATGACCAAATAATGGCGACGTGACATTTTCCTGAATCGCCTTTTTAGCAGATGCAGTCGTTTTAGCATAGTAAATTTTTACATCCAGTTCTTTTGTTAACATCATAGAAGCAACATTTAACGTTGATTGATTCCCGCCGTGTGAATTTAAAAACAAAAACTTTTCAATGCCATGATGCTTTAAAGATGAGATAACATCCTTTAATATCGCTATTAGTGTTGTCGGCTGCAAAGATATCGTTCCCGGAAAATTCAAATGATGCTGAGATACCCCCATGTTGATTGTTGGTGTTACTAATGCATAGGGAAACATCCGCTGACCTAACTTCTTGGCCATCTTATCTGCCAAGACAGCATCGCAACTTTCTACCATATGGGGACCATGTTGTTCGTGAGCACCAATTGGAATGATCGCAAATTCAACAGTCTTAAGCGATTCTTCTACTTCTTTCCATGTCATGCTGGTTAAATCATAACAATCCATTTTAACTCACCTACTTAAGTTTGTTGTATTTTGTATACCATTAATAAATATAAAATAAATTCCCTATCAAGATTGGATAGCAGATTGTTTCTTCGGGGCTTGGATCGAGATATTCTCTTGAGAAATTTCAATATCTTCTTTAATGGTTAATTGACATGTTAAGCGGTAGCCCTCATTGACCTTATCTCCAAGCATTTTTTCTTCTTTCCAATTCGGTGGAGATAATGACTCAGCTCCGTTTACGACGATACAAGTGCATTTTGTACATCGCCCCATTCCGCAGCCATACTTTAATTTTGGCAATTGACGGGTCCCTGCTAATACTACTAAATTGGCATTGTCTTTCACTTCTTGTTCAATTGTTGTTCCATCAACATGAAGAATAACTTTTGGCATATTGTTACCCCTTTCTGTTTATTCTAAAAATTTTGATACTTTTCTGAAGTATACAATCTTTTTGTTAGATAAGCAAACTAGAATTTTTAGTTAGTACGAATTTTTTTTATGTAAATCAGTAGTCTATCTACAACCTTGGTAATTATTTAAATATTTAGAATATAACCTTGAACATTTTAACATCCTGATATAAAATACACATAAGTAGTTTGGTATACAATATTCCTTGGAGGTGAGTAAAGAAAAAAATTAACGTAGGAAGTTACTATACTTAGAGTAACAGAAATTAAATACTTATCTGACTTGAAATTTAAGGTTATAAAAAACTCAAAGGAGTGTTCTACATGGGGAAATATATTGTCTTAACTAATAAAGATACCTTTCAAACAATTCTCGAAAACGATGGGTTAAAACCGATTGAAACCTACCATTTCTATTTCTTCGACAATTTAAAAGCAAAATATACGATTGCTGAAGTCCTTGATGAAACGATTAAAATTCGATTATTTGAAAATTTTGAAGGAAAAGAATATGTTAATCAGATAGCTGTAAAGTTTTTTGAAAAGTTTGATACCATTGAAGCTGCTCGCGAGGAATTAAATGAGATTGTCAAGGCGTCCGGGAACAGCGAGGATTCTGTCAACTCCAAACTGGTAAAATCTGCTGAGGTTGCCGTTTAGAATATTTATTGTGCAAAAAAAATAGGTTTTCTATATATAAAATCCGGAGAGGTAGCTTGGCTCTCCGTTTTTTTGTCTTGATATTGTTTTTAAAGCACAAAAAACCGCCGGCTTTTAAGCGGCGGTGGAATAAGTAACGTTAGAACTTAAGAGTTTTTCTTAGTGAAGCTAGTTTTTTCTCAGCTTTTTCTGCAGCCCTTTTCGATCCAAATAGAAAGTTAAACATTTAAAATCCCCCTATTAATTGAGTTATTTGATAATGTAATTGTATAATGGAATTAACAATAAAACAAGATTTTTGTATACCAAATACCATGATTGTTCATAATAAATGGCAAATTCGTGACAAATTTAGCCTAATTAATAAGATTTGGTATACAATCTATAAAAGATAGGGTGGTTGATATGCTGAGGTATATGTTTTTTATCGTTATTTTATTGTATCTATTTTCTGTGCTGGTGCCTGTGCTAAATCTTGGTGTACTAATCTCCTGTCTATGTCTTGCGATTGTACTTATTACCTTATTTCAAGCCAAGCGATTTGTTCAAGTTTTAGGAGGTACATTTTTGCTGCTTGGAGTGGTCTTATTATGGACAAGCGGGGCTTCCTGGCATCAATATATTCTTTCTTTCGGCCCTATGCTGGACTTGCTTACCATGTTTACACTGATTCCGGTTTTAGGGATACCGATAAAACTAGGCGGTTATAGCGGGGGCATACAAAATATTATTCAAAAAAGAGTAAAAACCTCAGGTCAACTGTACATGATTACGTCAGGTATATCTTATTTTTTTAGTATTTTTATGAATCTGGCCACATTACCAATGACATACTACTCGATTAGGCCTGCATTAGATGTCATTCCCGTAGAGAATAAGGAACGGTTCATGAGCCGAGCGATTACGCGCGGGTTTGCCATGCCTTTACTTTGGGCACCTGTTACACCAATTGTCGGGATAGTTATCACAATGACAGGAGTTAGCTGGGTCTCGATACTCCCGTATGTCATTCCCTTAAGCATCGTTGGTATGGGGGTGGATTGGTATATCGGCTCACGTAAGGCAAATTTCATGATCCAAAACAAAAAGGACCTATCCGTCCACGAAACCGCTGCTACGATAGAATCATCGGGTCAGATGAATCGTTCGGGTAGAGTCTTTCAAATTCTCTTGGCGATCATCATTTTTAACGTGGTCATTTCTTTAGTGGAAACAAAGTTTCCTTATCCGTTTTTAATTTTAGTATCCTTACTTGTCATTCCATTTTCCTTTTCTTGGTCTCTATTCTTAAAACAGGGGAAAGAGTTCGGGGCCCAATTGGTTAAGCATTTTCAAACATTCTCTGTAAGTATGAAGGATCAATTTTTTATTTTTTTATCGACAGGATTTTTTATCTCAACCATTAATGTTTCTCATACTAATGTATGGCTGGATACTTGTGTAAATAAGTTTATTAGTTTAGCAGGTGTAGAAATCTTTTTGATTTTATTGCCACTAATCCCGTTGGCTTTTGCTTTTCTAGGACTGCATCCCGCAGTTTCACTAGCCCTAATGACAGAGGGTTTGAACCCAGAGGTGATTGGGATATCACCGCATATCTTGACTGTGGCGATGTTAGCAGGAGCTGTTTCTGCTTTTCTAGTGGGCCCTTATAATGCGACATTAGGTCTTATGTCAAACATCGTTAAGGAAAGCTCCTATAAAGTGTCTAACTGGAACCTGCCATTCGCAAGCATTTATATTGGCTGTGTCATGTTGTATCTATTTATTTTACAAGTGTTTTTTGCCTAACGCAGCCGCTCATAACTAAAGGTGTCAATCATTTGATTGACACCTTTAGCAATCTAATGGCTTGTAGGGCCATCACTAGATTTCTCTGCTTTAATTTCTTTGACTATTTCCTTAGCAAAGTGACCAAGACTCCCCTCACTATAGGAACGTATCACTTCGGGTGCTAGCGATGTTAGTGCTCTTTTAAGATATTCTGGGGATAATCCTCTATCCTCAAATTCAGTCTCGATATTTATTGCTGTTTTTAAGGCAAAATACGTGGCTAATTTATTTACCTCTGTTAAACAACTTTCACGATCAATCTTTACCCTTCCAATCTCCTCAAAAAGCTCTTTAATCTTTGGGGTTAATACGGATTCAGTAATAAATAAACCATTTGAGTGTTCCAATAAATCTTTCGAATGACCCATAAACTTTATACCATGGACCTCTAAGCTTGGAAACTTGGTCGTTAGCTCATTGGTAGCAAGGTTCGTGGCCATATTAATGATAGATGGTGTATGCTGAGCATTGCTCTGGAGATTTAAACTTGAGATAAACGGAATAATCTCCGTAGCAGGAAGTGCGAGAACTAAGATATCTACATTACCTATTTCACTTTCTGTTAAGTGATAGCCATTTTGAAATAAGTGGAGATAATTTCTGGCTTTTGTTTCAACTGGGTGGTAAACACCTATTGGGATTGATTTTTTATCCCAATGAGTCATCAACGCTGTTCCTAATTTTCCTATCCCTACTAAACCAATCCTTTGTTGTTTCATCCTTTATCCCCTCTCTTCGTTTCATCCTATGTTTATTGTCTTTTCAGGATAACAAATGTTTTCTTGTTTAAACTACAAATAATAAGGCTACCCCAAAAATCAGTTCGCTGCTGACTTTTGGAATAGCCTCATTATTTATAAGCGACACCTAATTTCTGTATCTTGTATACTTAAATACATTAAAACTGTTACTTTACCAAATGATAACGGCCAGTATTGTAGCAATGGTAAGTCCGGTTATAACTGGGAAGAAGTTCTTTCTGGCCAGTTCTAACGGTGATACTTGTAGGAACCCGGCAACTGCAACAAGAGATGACCATGCAATCAGCGTACCTCCGCCGCTCCAAACCGCTCCCATCTGCCCAATTGCTGCCAGAACGGAAGGATCGATATTACTTCCAGGTCCAATCGCTCCAGACAAAGCACCTGTTAACGGTAGCCCTGCAAACCCAGAACCATCTAACCCTGTAATGATTCCAACGATTAAGATACTAAATGCTGCTATAAATGGGCTATGTGGAATATAATTTTGACCTGCTTGGATCAAATCAAATAGAAAGCCTGGTTTTGCTGCATCTTCACCTAAAGAAAGGATAGACGCTGAAAAGTCTCCGCTTCCCATAAAGAAGTAGCCTGCAATCGGAATAACGGGTGCCATCGCCCTAAATGCGAATACAAAACCTTCGGTAATATGTTCACTAATTTTATCGAGTGCATGAATTCGGTTAAAAGCAATCGTCGCCAACACTAAGAGAATGGTTGCCACTCCTCCAATAAAAGCTGCGCCGTCGCCTCCCTCAAATCCAGCTCCACCGCCAATTTTTGTCTGGAACATAAAAATCATAACAGCAAGCATTGCTAAAGGCACAATAATCGCAAAGATTTTTCCCCATTTTTCTTTTACCTTAATAACTTCAGCAGTTTCTTCTACTGTAGCAGCAAGTTCTTCGGTAACTTGGAAGAATGCCTTTTCCTCTTTATTAATCTCATTAACAGATCTTTTTGTAATCGCTTTTCGATGTGTGGCATACACAATCGCTAGAGAAGTTATTCCAGTTATGAGAGAAAGAATGAAGGCCTTATCTGATACTAAGGATTTATCAATTCCTGCGGCTTTCGCACTAAGCATTGGGGCTACTTGCATAATATAGTCTGATGAAAGTGCCATACCTTGTCCTGCAATAACAATAACCATTGCTGAAGTCATAACTGGCAAGCCTGCACTTACTGCAGCAGGCACTAACAAAGCACAAATTAACGGAACAGCTGGGGTTGGCCAGAAAAAGAGTGAAATCACAAACGTAGTGACCATTAACACTAAATAAGAAACGTGTCCGTTTACCATTATTTTTTGGATCGGCACGACCATCCTTTTATCTGACCCTAGATCCTTCAAGGAATTAAGGAGACCGATCATGATGGAAATGATTAGGAAAATACTAAATAGTTCCTTAGCGGCAACCAGGTTTGCATTAAAGACGGCTTGAAAACCACCGATCACGCTCCCTTTATACACGGCCGCTACTAAAAAGGTTCCAACTATAAGAGGTAAGACAACACCTTTTCTAAAAAGCATGATAATAATAACGGCTACAGTGACTACTAGATAAACCCAATGAGCTGCTGTTAATTCCATAAATTCCCCTCCGTTGTTTTAAAAAATTTTAAAACGATTGTTGCGAAAGATTTCCTTAAATATTGGAAAAGGACCGTAGGAGAGGAATACTAGTTAAAAATGGATCGTTATCATGGTGTATATCCTCTACTTCTGAATTTCTTTTCTTATTCCCTCTAAAGATTAACAATTTCACTTTCAATAAAAAAATAAATTCAAGAGATTTTTTTGCACACTGTAGATTGTATACCATAATTTTATAAAAATATTTTCAGAATTACTTATTACTACCAAATACTGAATAAAAGAACCTTCATAAACAGACATTTTTCTTCTTCCTTAAGCAATCAATCTACACAAAAATAAATATAAATGCGCTTACACGATATTCACTAGGTATTAAGTAGTTTGATATGAAGGAATATCCAGATCATCCCCCCTCTTTTTCACTATGTACACCTTGTTTTCTTAAGGATGAAAATAATATACCATTATTCTCTGATCTTTGCAAACTATTTTGAAAATTTAGAAGTTTGTATAAATTCATATGATTACTATTGCTTTTTTGGTTCAAATCGGCTAAAATGTAGAAAATCGATGGTATATGGTATACAAAACACTTTTATTACATAGATTGGTAACTTTATAGTTCATTACTATAAAAATTTTAATCCGAGGAGAATGAATATGCTTAGAGCTGGTATCATTGGATATGGAACGCTTGGAAAGAGTATTAGCGAGTTAATTGAGTCAGGACATGCTGGTGATGTCGCCCTCCAAGCCCTTTTGGTTAGAACCCCACTAGGTCCTTTAGACAATCCACCTAGTCAATGTACAATAACTACTGATGAAGATGTTTTTTTTAACCAAGATTTAGATATCATTATTGAAGCAGCCGGTCATCATGCCCTCCAACTATATGGTGAAAAAGCGCTTTCCACAGGAAGTAATTTGGTCATCCTTTCTGTCGGTGCTTTAGCTAACATAGACTTTTATGAGTCATTACAGGCGGCCGCAACTAAATACAATCAACAAATGATCATTCCATCTGCTGCCATCGCAGGTTTGGATCGGATCGCTGCTGGGGTATTGGGTGAAATCGATGAAATAACCTTAATTACAAGGAAGCCAACAAAAAGTTGGTACGGGACGATTGCTGAGGAAAAAGTTGATTTAGAAACAATTACTGAACCTTTTTGTGTTTTTGATGGTAATGCCAGAAACGCTGCAAAATTATTCCCTGAAAACGTAAATGTTTCCGCGGCACTCAGTCTTGCCGGGATTGGATTCGAAGAAACGAAGGTTCAAGTTTATGTGGATCCAACGATTCAAATGAATACCCATACAATCATTGCGAAGGGCTTTTTTGGTCAAATGGAAATAAAGATTCAAAACAAGCCTTTTAAGCAAAATCCTAAATCTAGTCCTATTGTGGCGATGAGTGTCGCAAAAGTATTACAGAATCTAACCACCTCAGTCGTAATCGGACTTTAATAACTTGATGGCAGAAATAGAAAAACTCCACCAGTGGATGGAGTTTTTTTATTTATTTACTCTTTTTTCCTTGATTAACAGCCTCAATATACGCTTTTCGAGAATTTTCGATATGAATTTTCGTCAAATACTCAGCCATTTCTATTTCTTGATTGATAATGGCTTCCATAATTCGTAAATGTTCTTCCATCGACTGCACCGGTCGGCCTGGATTTTTATAACCTGTCTTGGCAAATGCCCGAATATAATCTGACAACCCACTTAGTATTTCATATAGTTTCGAATTTTTTGCTGAACTGTATAATAGATGATTCAATTCACCATGTAAATTAGAGAAATCATTATCATTCTTATCCTTTAAGCAGACTTCTACTTTTTTACAGTACTCGACAAACTTACTTTTGGTTTCATCGTCTAATTTTTGAGCAGCTAATTTTGCTGCCAAAACCTCAAGTGAGGAAAGAATCGTAAATACTTCAATAATTTCCTTATCTGAAATATCTGCAACTATAACACCTTTTCTTGGAACGGTTTTTACAAACCCCTGTGATTCTAATCTAAACAACGCTTCACGGATAGGTGTTCGGCTGATATTCAATCGCTCTGCCAGTTCCCGTTCCACCAAACGATCACCCGTTTTAAATTCACCTTCTAAAATGAGATCTTTAATGTGAATAAAGACCCTTTCGCGTAAAGACAATAGATCTTCCTCTGCCCAATTATTCCCCACGGTTTCTCCTTCTTTCTAGGTATACATTGTACCAATTATAACTTACTCTAATTGTAAACATCAAATACTATGGTTGAATTTACCAAGGGAGTGGGAAATAATTTTAAATTTTTCATCTTTGGATAGTTTCAATAGGTCTTTTGCGAGTTGAGGGTTCCCCTAAGACTGCTTGCGTAATAATCTTTGCCATAACTTCGGCCAACTTCACGACAGTGAATAATCTCGTATTATTTAAGGATTGCGCAGGTGCTAATGAATCTAGGTAATTAACCACAGCTTTCATATGGTATTCACCTACACTAGGTAAAGATTTATTAACCGCCATGCCTGGTACTAAAGAACCTTCTTTTAAAAAAATAAACCCAATTTGTCGTTCATCCCCCAAACAAGCATCAATACCCAAGATAAATGGTTGATTATGTTTTTGATAAATGTCCTTGAGAATTTTCTTTATATTTAAGGCATGAACTGGTTTTTCTAAGGTTCCATAAACCGGAAAAGGAATGTCTGCTTCTGTTAACATCGTCCCGACAATCGGGCCTAGTGAGTCTCCTGTGGAACGGTCTGAACCCACACACAAAATTATGACTTCCCTCGAGGTGCTACTAAGGACTTCTTTTAGTTTAGTGACAATATCAATTAGTTCGTTTCCCTCTGTAGTCTCTTTAACGGAAACATAGCATGACCTTTCTGCCTTCTCAGTCGTCTTTTTCTTGCCGTCAAAAGGCCACAAAAAACATCAACCCTCTTCTCAAGTTGTAATTTATACTCATTTTCTTTTATTTTATGATACCTAGTGTAAAACCTGCCATAATCCTGCAAATAAAAATCACATAAAAGAACTCTAGAGTTCACCATTTTGTAACAAAACAGTGCCTGACCCCCGCTACTGTACAACTTTAATGCAGTAGGAGTCAGGCACTTTATATACTTTCAATTAAGTTAATTCGATTATAAAGTTCTTTATTTATTGGAGTTGAGATCCCATATTTATCTGCCATTTTTAGGACAGTTCCGGAGAACAGCTCCACCTCACTTGGACGTCTGGCTTCGACATCTTGAGCCATGGATGGTTTACCATCTGGACTTAAGGTTGCTAATACACCTAGCCAATAGGCTAAATCTGCTTCGGTTAAGTGGATGCCTGCTCTTTCAGATAGCGTGATTACCTCTCTCATTGCCGCAATCATCATCTCTCTTGCTTCTCCTTCACGTTGAATCTCACCATAGTTGCTCTGAAAGACAGCTACGGTTTGATTGACTCCGACATTTAACATAAACTTTCCCCATTGTCTCTTAACCATATTGGGATCGACCTCATAGGGAACTGCCATTTTTCCAAAAAAAGCCGCGACACTGTTAACATTTTCGGAAATTAATCCTGGTTCTTGTTCACCAAAGCAAAGCATTCCCATATGGTCATATGTGAGTTGATTCCCCACTTTAACGGCATCCATTCCTTGGGCAACACAATATAAAATTTTCTCATGCCCATATGCCTGGCCTATGACAGCCTCACTGGAAATCCCATTTAAGGCCGATAAAATGATCGTCTGGTCACCAATATGATTCTTTACTGCTTGAATCGCATCCTTCAAACCATTATATTTCACCGTGAAAATGAGTAAATCAGCTGGCTCGCACCTTTCATCAGGTGTCAGATAAGTGAAATCGCAGCGTTCTCCGTTACAATAGACGTGTTCATTTTTATATTTGGTTATTCGGTCCCGGTCAGCAATAATTCGTAAATCTGCTTTTGGCATTTTCTTTGATAAATGATGTCCAAAAAGTATTCCTAATGCACCTAAACCAATGATCGATACCTTTTTTATCTCCATCACACATTTCATTCCTTTCATATTGAAAAAGTGCTATTTGCGATTTTTATATTTTGATTTAGCAAGTAAATAGTATGTAAACAGGCTTTCACAAATCTATTTTACTACTTGTATTTTATTAATGAAATTAAAAAACTCTGTTGAAATAGATTCCCAACAGAGTTTTTAACCAGCAAAATCTATTACTTATATTCCGCCCCCATCATCGTGGATGGTACTGTTTTCCTTGCGAATGGTCGCTGAAAGGCTGATCACACCCACGGTTGCAATCAATGTACTTACAATGATAATAATATTATAAATATTAATCTTAACTAAGAGATTAATCAGGATATAAGAAATAACAAGCGAAGCTAAAGGTGAGATTAGCCAGACTTTTAGAATCCTTTGAATGACTGATTTTTGCCAAATACCAAACCCCTTTTGTGAGGCACCCACACCTAATATTCCACAAGTCGTTACTTGGGTGAGAGGAATTGGCAACCCAAACAGTGATGCGACAATAACGAGGGTTCCTCCTGTAAAGGAAATCGCACTCCCTTCTAGCAAGGAAAGTCGGGTGATTTTCTTCCCATTCGTTTCAAGCACCTTGCTCCCTAGTAAAATAGCTCCGATTGAAACGAATAAACCGCCGATCCAGATCCCTCTATTCGTTGAAATCATCCCAGCCCCTACTAGCGGGCCAACGGCATTTGCTACATTATTCATCCCAGCTGAAAAGGCCTCTAAACAGCCCCCTATGACTAGTAATACCGCCAGCCATTTTTTCCATTTTCCATCCTTAGTTAAACCGACCCAACGCTTTTCAGCAGCGGATATCAACTTTCCAAGTCCAAAGGTAATGAGAAATGAGACGATTGGAACTAACACCCAGAAGAAAACAATCACCAAAAGATTATTTATATATAAACTTTTAAAAGCGATCCCAGCACCTACAATCGAACCAACGGTAACCTCACTTGTCGATAAAGGGATCCCTAACAGATTTGCAATAAACAATGTCAACGTAGCTCCTGCAAGGATAAGGACGACTAATTTAATCGTTAGGAGATTGGAAGGAATAATTCCCTCGCCTATCGTTTTCACAACCTCTCCACCACCAAGTACAGCACCTAGAAAAGCTGCTAATGCAACCAAAATCATGGCCAAGCGCTTACTCTTTATGGCATCTGCACCATAGGCCGATCCCATTGATGCTGCCGTCCCACTTGCTCCGATATTCATCGCAAAGAAAAAAGCAATAATAAAAGCAATAGACGTCCAAACCATGTATAATCTCTCCTTATGTACCCTATCTATTAAACTGGTAGACACGCAACCAATTTTAAAACTTCCAATTCATACTATTCAGGTAGGAATAATTTAGTATTTTGTTTATTATACATTTTCAAACCACATTAATCAATCAATAATTTCAGATGTCTTCAAATTTTCAAAAAATAACTTTTTACAATTTTTAAAACCCATTTTTTGAAAATTAAAAAAAGAGTCCGAAGACTCTTTTTTTTGTAGTAATTTGGATTCATACATCCACTAATGTGATGCTGTCTTAGTTGAACTCTTTAATGAAAATCCCTCGTACCCTTTAGCAGCGATTTCGGTACACTTTTGGCGATAGGCGCCGACTCCGCCTACATAAATCAGGAAGCCACGCGGCTTGCCTGGGATATTCGCCCCTGTGTACCATGAGTCAGTTTTAGTATAAAGCGTGGATTCGGCTACTTCTCTGCAATGGGTACTCCAAGCTTCTTCCGCCTCAATAGTCGCCTCAATTGTTTCCACACCATTCTTATTCATATACTCAATACAATCCGCAATCCATTCCACATGCTGTTCAATGGAGACAGGCATATTACTCAGCACCGAAGGACTTTCAGGACCAGTAATCATAAACATGTTCGGAAAACCAACGTTTGTAATCCCTAGATAGGTCCTCGTCTGTGCTCCCCCAGCCCATTTCTCTTTCAGTGACACCCCGTTTTTACCCCGAATATCCATCTTCAATAAAGGCCCAGTCATTCCGTCGTATCCTGTGGCAAAAATAATCGCGTCCAGTTCATATTCCGCTTCCGTGGTCCGGATCCCTTTTAGAGTAATCTCCTCAATCGGTGCTTTCTTCACGTCTACCAAGGTGACGTTTTCACGGTTATACGTTTCGTAATAATTCGTGTCAATGATTGGCCGTTTGGTACCATAAAAATAACTTGGTAAAAGCTTTTCGGCCACCTCAGGGTCATCGACAATCTTACGGATCTTGGAGCGGATAAATTCGGCAGCCGTTTCATTGGCTGCATCATTAATAAGCAGGTCATAATAGGCAGTAAAAATGCCTAATCCACCCTTCTCCCATGCCTCCTCGTATACACGCTCTCGCTCTTCAGGTGTAACCTCGAGCGCTGACTTAGTAGGTGGTACCATTGGCTGGCCCCCCTGGGATTCACGCATTTTTCGTTTTATCTCGCTGAAATTTTCTTTAGCCTGCCGGATATACTCCGGGTCGTACGCATGATTTCTCGCTGGGGCACAATACTGTGGAGTTCGTTGGAAAACGGTAAGGTGTTCGGCCTCTTGAGCGATGACTGGGATGGCTTGGACGCCAGTTGAACCAGTTCCAATAATGCCGACTCGCTTACCCTTGAAATCTACCTTTTCGTGCGGCCAATGTCCAGTATGATACCACTTGCCCTTGAAATTATCGATCCCGTTAAAGTTTGGTACATTGGCAGCAGAAAGGCAGCCTACTCCTGTGATGAAGTATTTCGCTGAAACACTACTTCCATCGTTTAAATGGATCATCCATCTATTACTCTCTTCGTTATAATGGGCAGCCAAAATACGTGTCTGAAACTGGATATCACGACGGAGATCAAACTTGGTTGCTACAAAATTTAGGTAACTTAGTATTTCCGGCTGCTCAGGATATCGAGAAGTCCAGGTCCATTCCTTATAGAGTTCTTCTGAAAAAGTGTAGTTATAATAGATGCTTTCCGAGTCACAGCGTGCTCCGGGATACCGGTTCCAATACCATGTACCGCCAACACCATCACCCGCCTCGAAAACACGGGTAGAGAAACCAGCCTCACGTAAGCGATGAAGCGTATACAATCCCGAAAACCCTGCCCCAATAACAACAGCGTCGTAGTTGGCAACTTGATTTGACTGTTTAGTAGATTTCAATATTCCTACCTCCCGCATCTAATATTATCGTTAAACCCTGCCGACTTTTTGGTCAATTTCACTTAGAAACTTTGCAAATCTAGAAATTGATTCTTTAATTCGCTCTGGAAATACCGCCATATTTGTAAAATAACCATGTACTAAACCTGATTCGATAATCGTTTCAACCTTGACCCCAGCTTCTTTTAGACGCTCAGCATAGGCTAAGCCTTCATCCCTTAGGACATCATTTTCTGCGGTAATAACGTAAGCTGGCGGGAGATTGCTTAAATCCTCTGCCAATAATGGAGCAATATATTTATTTTTTGTATCCTCATCATTGTTAATATAATAATTTCCAAACCAAATCATTAAGTCTCTATCAAGACCAAATCCAGTTTGGAACTCTTGATATGACTTGGTGTCGTACCCGAGGGCCGTTACAGGATAAATAAGAACCTGGGCAGCGATGTCTGGACCATTTTGTTCTTTGGCGATTAACGATACCACGGCTGAAAGATTTCCACCTGCACTGTCACCGCCAACAACTAAATTGGAAGCGTTTCCATTTATCGCCACAGCATGTTCACTAACCCATTTTAATGCCGCATAGGAATCCTCTACTGGGATTGGAAACTTATATTCAGGTGCAAGCCTATAATCGACAGAAACGACTACTCTGCCAGTTCGATTAGCAATCATTCGGCAACTTGGGTCTGCTGTCTCAAGATCCCCAATTACCCATCCACCGCCATGGTAATAGACAAATAGAGGAAATGGTCCTTGACCTTCCGGTGTATAAATTCTCACCTTAATCTCAGTGTCATCGGAGACAGGAATCATTTTGTCCTCTATCTTCGCAAGCGGAGCCAGCTCTACCTCTACGGGAGGGGCTAATGCAAACATTTCTCTTACTGTCTGTGCATCTAATGACTGGATTAATGGCATCTGGCTGAACATTTCTAAATAAGCTTTTGCTTGCGGGTCTAAATTGGCCAAAAAACATCTTCCTTTCTAATTGGGAATTTTTCAACTTTTAAAGAAAATATTTTCCTAAAAGTGTATCTTAAGGATATAATTTTTTGTATAATTTGAATATTCCCAATTTTAGACGTGCTATATCCCTATAAAGGAGATGATAATATGACATCTCAGTATACCTTACAGCATCGAATTCACGATTTAGAGGAAGCCACATGCCACGAAGAAAGATTATATAAAGTTCTCGAAGTATACATGGACCTTTATCCTGTCATGAATGCCTATTTATTTAGATTTTCTCCGTTAGGGTTTCTTGGTGAAGGAATCATCTCATTGTCATCTGCTGGTATGGTCCATATTGGGGATATTCGGGATGATATCCGTTCCCTGCCGATCATTTACTCAGCCATTAATGAGAAGAAAGCAAAGTATTGTTCTGGTATTGAGTATCTAAAGCAAACAAGTAGTAAATACATAACTTCTTCAAGTGTAAGTTCGATTGTAGTTGTACCTATTTGTTACCGATCGGTTATTATTGGATATATTTGCTCAAATGAGTTCGTGAAAGAATCTTCAATTGATGATAAACATCTTGTCTCATTAACCCTTTATGGCAAAGAAGTCGGAAAGTTTCTAGAAAAATTCGATAGTGTGGAAGACCCGCAAGTATTAAGTAAGCGGGAACTAGAAGTTATGAGGAGAATTGCCTGGGGAGAAAGCACATAGGAAATGGCCGATTCGATGGAAATCAGCGAATTAACGGTAAAACAATATGTGAAAACGGCAATTAAAAAGCTTGGCGTTCAAAATCGTTCCCATGCAATTGGAGAGCTTTTCCGGAGAGGAATACTTTCGTAGTTTTTTGAAAGCGCTTTATTTACTAAAGTAACTTACCTTAGTTTAGATAAACTGGAGTATCAGCACCCAAGTGGGTGCTCTTTTTATTACTCATCAAGTGCCAGGGCTACTTCATAGCAACTCAGGTCAATCTCTGTTTGTTTTCCTAAAACAAGCTTTGCTAGTTCCACGCCGAGATACGGTCCACTCGTTAATCCTGAAGCCCCTAATCCATTAGCTAAATAGATTCCTTCATAATCAGGTAAAGCCCCAATCACAGGTAAAAAGCCAGGGGTGAACGGTCGAAAACCGACTCTAGTTTCAAGATACGTACCAGCAGCTAATCCAGGTGCTACTTCTAGGGCTTTGCCTAATATTTCATGGATTCCTCCTGCCGTTACACGATTGTCAAATCCAGCCTCATTTTCATGAGTCGAGCCGATGACGACCCGGCCATTATCAAAGGTAAGAATGTAATGGTTTTGGGGTGGAATAACAACCGGCCATTGGCTCGTATCTGTTTCAGGCAACTCAAGGTGGATGATTTGTGCCTTTTGTGGTTTGACTAAAAAATGAACTCCTAATGGCTGTAAAAGCTCTTTAGACCATGCACCTGCCGTAACAATGACCTGATCCGCTAAAAGTGTTGAATCATCAAGTATAATGCCAACCACTTTGTTTCCCTGCATTGCTAGGGAGGCATTCCCGTTAATGAAAGTAACTCCATGCTTGATTGAGGCGCGGATTAATGACTCACGTAATGCTCTTCCATTTACCCGTGCTCCCCCACTAACATGAACAGACCCATACTCCTCAGATAACAGCGGGAAAAGCTGCTTTGTTTCAGCAGGTGAAAGAATGGTTATCTCCCCAATTTCGGGTGCATCGTCCCTTCGTTTCAGTGCTCGTTCAGCCATTTGTTCGAGTTTACTCATTTCTGTATGAAGACTAATTGCCCCTACCCGTTGATAGCCCGTTTCTTTCTCGCCATCTGCTTCCAATTGAGCAATTAATTCTGGATAGTAACGAGCTCCTCCTCTTGCTAACTGATACCATGCTTTGTTTCGCCGTTGCGAAAGCCAAGGACAAACAATCCCCGCTGCAGCATCAGTTGCCTGCCCGGGATCCATACGATCCACTAATGTCACCTCTGCCCCTAATTGGGCAAGGTGATACGCTGTTGACGCCCCAAGAACTCCTGCTCCAATAACAACGATCTTCTGCAAATTACACCTTTTCCGCACTTTTTAAAAAAAGGACTTAATGATTTCTTGTTCATTCATACATTCTGTACAAATGTATTCAATTTCTAGAGCATCTTCGCGTACCATGTGCTCTGTTTCTTTACCGCACTTTTCACAATAAAGATTTTTGGGGAATTCTATCATAATTACATCACTCGCTTTATTAAATAATGTTTACAACTATAAGTGTAATGTTCCCCATGATAGCGTATTTTAGCAAAAGTCGGAAGATTTTACTGCGATGACATTAATAAATTTTAGTTTTCATTGATTCAAAAGGACCAACTTATAATGAAATGGAACAAAATCGGTTAAATTATATACGAGCAATTTTTCATTGCTCAAAAAAACTTCGTCGGGAGTGATGTATCATGGCTAGAAACAAACTATTGGTTCCTGGAGCAGACAATGCTTTAGATCAAATGAAAGAAGAAATTGCCAACGAGTTTGGAGTTCAACTTGGTGCTGATACGACCGCACGAGCAAATGGTTCAGTCGGAGGCGAAATGACGAAACGTCTTGTCGCTTATGCTGAACAAACCCTACGAAATCATCAAAATCAATAACAGGTGATTTCAAAAAGAGGCTGACCCAAGTATTTTGGGGCAGCCTTTTTCCATTTTGCTATACAAACTTCTCTATTTTAAGTTTAAATAGAAGAAAAGGAAGAAAAGGAGACCATCATGACACAAAAAACAGCCATCGTTACAGGATCTTCAAGCGGCTTCGGTTTGTTAACCGCGATTGAACTGGCATTAAAAGGATTTATAGTGATTGCAACGATGAGAGATGTAAACAAAGCACAGCCCTTAATAGAACTTGCAAAAGAAAACCAGGTAGAAAATTTCATTCATGTCCTCCCGCTTGATGTTACATCCACGGAATCCATTCTTCTTTTTCAAGGAAAATTGGAAAAATATCCCTCTATAGATGTGTTAGTCAGCAATGCGGGTTATGCACTTGGAGGTTTTAGTGAAGAGCTCTCAATCGAGGATTATCGGCATCAATTTGAAACCAATTTTTTCGGATTGATCGCCGTTACCCAGGCAGTCCTTCCATTGATGCGGGCAAAGAAACAAGGCAGGATTATTAACATGAGCAGTATCAGCGGGAGATTCGGTTTCCCAGGATTATCTGCATATGTCGCATCCAAGCACGCACTTGAGGGTTATAGCGAAAGCTTACGACTGGAACTTAAACCATTTGGGATTGATGTATCCTTAATTGAGCCTGGATCCTTTCAAACCAATATTTGGGCAAGCGTGGATGGGATGGGGGTCAATGCCGAGTCCCCGTACGCATCCTATATGGAGAAGATAGTAAATGAAATAGAGGGTGGAAAAGCTGGCCATGGCAATCCAATCGAGGTAGCCAAACTAGCTGCACAAATTGCCTCGCAGCCGAAATCACCCGACCTCCGTTATCCAATCGGGGCTGGTGTAAAGAATATGCTTACCATTAAAAACTTCCTGCCGTGGAAGCTTTTAGAATCAATCATCATAAAGAAACTAAAACCTTAATTATTAGCAGCATCGATGATAACAAGAGGATTTTTTCGAGAGGCTTGTTTATCACGAATTCTCGTAAGTCTTTTCGTTTTTTCTTTTTCGTAAAAATAATGAACAAGGAAGTACGAGATGACACCAAGGACGATTCCAAAAATAGTCATTCCGATTAACACATGGACTCCGCCATGAAGAAGACTGACAACGCCTCGGAAATCCCCTTGCAATAATTGTTCAAACGAAAATGGTGTCTTATAACCGATTTGCCCGTTAAATGGATAGATGAGTTTACCAATTTTCTTGGCAAAAGGTAAGAGAAGAACAGGAAGAAAGGATAGTTTTCCAATGACATTTCCGATGATTGCTGCAGGCAATGAACCTCTAGCTATCCGGACCATCGGTAAAAACACAATATAAATAAGGGATGCAGACGATAGAACGACCATTTCCAAACCAAAGCCAATCGCAAATCCCAAGGAAACTTTTTTCGCTCCACCGGGAGAACGTAACAGTTTGATAAAATTCAACTTAAAAGCTCGTCCAATTCGTTGAAAAATATTATGCTTTTTATGTTTTAAGTTCATAGGAATACTTCCTTTTTTCGACAGATTTTCATCCACAGCTTCCAAGTAATTCGAGGTTTCAATTAGTTAGTACCATTACCATTATCATAACACTAAAAATAGAATAATTAAGGTCTAAATTGTGAATTGTAAGCGAATTCACAATTTACCAAGGATAAATTTTCCTCTCCTACTCGTAATGACATTAAAATGAATGTTCTTATTATTCCTTACTTGATAAAAATAAGCCGTGAGGTAAGAAAAAATCATCCTTTACGGCCTTTTAACAGAAGTGCCAATTCATGATCAGTGATTTGATCTTTAATGCCAGGTTTGCTTTGAAAATAAGCTACGATTTCTTCATTTGAATAATCTTTTGATAATCCCTTAATAATAGTTTTTAAATAAGCATGGGAAGGCTTCTTCCACTCGACTTCATTAATATCCCATGGGGCTGTAAAGGTGTAAATGGGAAAGCCATTTTCATCTCCCAAATACAGTATATTTCCATACCAGGAATCGCGGTAGAATACTTTTGAACCCTTCTGTTTAACCTCTTGTAAATCAATCTCAAAATTTAGTCCATTATTTTCTTGTTTGACGACATCTAGAAACTGTTCGCCAGTAATTAGATATTTCTTACTATAGGTATGGTTTCCTTTGTCTTGGTTCAATCCGATAAAGGCTACACCTTGAGATTCCCATCTAGCCGCTTCTTTGGCGAAATAAAGGGGCAGGTCAATGGTGAAGGTTGACTCGTCTACTGGAAGGGTAGGATCTTTACATCCTATCTCAATTTGGGCTGACCCCTCAGGTTGACCACCTTTTATATAACATAAGAATCGGTCGGCATTAATATTGGAACCATAACTTGCATACCAGACATATTGTTGTTCATTCATTATTTATCACCTATTTACTTCCATTATTTTTTCTAATTGTAACACTACCATAACCTAACGTCTGCTCCTTCTTTCTTTTGCAATTATCCAATCATCCACTTTTAGCGGGAGGGTTGAAAAATCCTATCAGCGGTAACTATAGAAAACATAGGATAAAAATCAAGGTTTTTTAGGAGGATCAGATGAAAGTAACAGATGTACTCGTCCATTGTTTAGAAAACGAAGGTGTGGAATATGTGTTTGGGATCGTCGGCACGGAGACACTCGATCTTGCTGATTCATTATCAAAATCAACACAAATTCAGTACGTAAATGTCAGGCACGAACAAGGGGCTGCTTTTATGGCCGATGTATATGGTAGATTATCAAAAAAAGTCGGCGTTTGTTTATCAACACTTGGCCCTGGGGCTACAAATTTATTAACGGGTATTGCCAGCGCTCAGCTCGATCATTCACCCGTGGTGGCATTAATTGGACAGGCTGGTGTGGAACGTCACCATAACGAATCACATCAATATATAGATATAGCTAAAATGTTTGAGCCGTTAACAAAGTGGAGCACTCAAATCAAGGAATCCGAAACTGTCCCCGCGATTATTCGAAAAGCATTCAGAGTAGCAAAAATGGAGAAACCGGGTTCGGTCGCTATTACGATACCGGAGAACTTTTCCACTCAAATGATTCCTGGGAAGCCTTTGCCGGTAACATCTTTGCCTGAAAGTGTCCCAGTTAATGAGGCACTCGTAGCAGCAACCACACTTATTAAACAACATCTAAAACCATTTATTATCATTGGTAACGGAGTAATCAGGCAGGAGGCATGTCCTGAGTTGCTGACCTTTATCGATACCATTCAATCTCCTGTTACCCACAGTTTTATGGCAAAAGGTGTGTTTCCGAAGGAACACCCGCTGAATTTCTTTACGTTTGGATTTAATGAAAACGATGAAGTTTTACCAGGCATGGAGGAAGCAGATTTATTGATTGTTATCGGCTTCGACTTTGTTGAAAAACTGCCGAAAGACTGGAATCAAAAGAAATTTCCTGTTCTACATATCGATACTTTACCTGCCGAAATAAATGAATATTACCCTGTCGGGGTTGAACTGGTCGGGAACATTAAGATGACACTCCAAATGCTTAATCAATCAGAGCTCCCAACTAAATCCTGGGTACCTTCTGGGGAACTTAAAGAAAAAATAAAGACTGCTTATCAAATCGACCAAGATCAGCCAGACTCCAGCACACTGCCCTATACAATTGAGAATGTTCTCCATAGTATTGAAAGTCTTACTTCAGAGAACACAATTGTGATTTCTGATGTCGGTTCCCATAAGGTTTCAATCGCCCGTACCTATCAGCCCAAAATGCCAAACCAGTTAATCATCTCAAACGGTCTAGCTTCAATGGGAATTGCCATACCAGGTGCCATCGGAGCAAAACTGGCTTGTCCCGATGACGACGTTATTTGTATTACTGGTGATGGCGGCGCGCTCATGAATTTTGCAGAATTAGAGACGGCCAAACGTCTAGGGCTCTCTTTCCTTATTATTGTTTTAAATGACTCAATGTTAAAACTTGAGGTTCAGCAAATGAACAAAATGTTTGGAGAAAACTACGGAGTCACCTTCCAGAACCCGAATTTTGTTAATTTAGCCGCTAGCTTCGGTATTAAAGGAATAAGAGCGAGCACCCTCGGTGAATTTGAAAACATACTCAAAGAGGAGCTGCAGCCCCTAGAGGAAATCGTTGTAATTGACGTTGCCTTGCAAAATTGACCCCGAGCCTGAAATAAGGACCACTCCTATCTGAATAAGTAGATAGAAAGGCTTATTCCAGGTGGGATACGATGGAACGACCAGAAAAAATCGGGAACAAATATGGGGCTGCTCCGAGCACAGGTGTGATTTGGAGGGTTACTAGGTTATAAACTTCTTAAACCTTTTTAAAAATGTTAACCCAATAACAACCCAAATCCAGTTATAAAAGCAAGAAAATAATAAAATACTGCCTGTTATAAGGATGGAAAAAGAATCAGAAACAGTTGGACCTAAAACTGGGAATTTGAAAACATATAAAAGGTTGATTATTCCAATCGTTAAAAAAGTAGCCCCAAAAGCAATGATGCTTATTCTTTTCTTGAGAAAATAGAAAGCGATTCCGGTCCCCAGCCCTAACAAGCCAGTTGTAAAGGGGAAAACAATGAGTTCACTTGGTTGAAGGATTAAAAGCAATAGATTGGTAAGGAAATAGGACATTGTGCCAAGTGGAAGGGAGAGGATTGAACAGAATAGAATGGGTGCGGTCGCAAAAGGGCTGATAAAATAGCCCATTACAGGTAAAAAACCACCTGCTGCCTGGAGAACAGCTGCAATGCTAGCGAATAGTGCAGCTAGAACAAGGCGTTTTGTTTTAGAATTTTGTTTGAAGACTAATTGCGCTGAATGAATATCATCCGAAATTGATTTGAACAAAAACATCGGTTCCACCTCGGTCTTTGCGTTTCTTTTCATACAATATATTATTATTTATTGGTGATGGAACCGATGCGTATTTGAAATAATAAGTTGAAACGATAACATATTAGTTTATTATTAACTTCCTAATAATCTCTTCAGTTACTTCTTCTGTTGAATGACTTCCTCCAAGGTCCGGTGTTAAGATGCCCGCATTGGTGACGTTTTCAATAGCATCTAGTAATAAAATCCCCAGTTCCTCTTCTCCAAAATGGTCTAACATCATTTTGGCCGTCCAAATTTGACCTAGCGGATTTGCGATGCCTTTCCCAATAATATCAGGTGCAGACCCATGTACCGGTTCAAACATCGAAGGATATTTTCCATTTACATTAATGTTGGCGGCTGGCGCAACCCCAATACTTCCCATAATTGCCGCACCTAAATCGGTTAATATATCGCCAAAAAGATTACTTGCCACAATCACATCGAATTTATCGGGATGGGTAACAAAGAAGGCTGCCAAGGCATCAATGTGCTGCGAATCTGTATCAACATTTGGATAATCCTTTGATACGTCTTTAAAAACCTCATCCCAGAAAGGCATCGAATAGACAATTCCATTAGACTTCGTCGCGCTCGTTACATGCTTATTACGTTTTAATGCTAGTTCAAAAGCAAAACGCATCGCACGTTCCGTTGCTTTTCTAGAAAAAATACTATTTTGAATGGTGATTTCATCTTCGCCTTGATAGATTCTTCCGCCAACTGAACTGTATTCTCCTTCACTATTTTCCCTGACGACCATTAAATCAAAGTCCTTGGGGTTAATCAACGGTGATTTCACACCTTTAAGTACTTTCGCAGGTCTAATATTAATGACCTGTTCGAATTCTCGTCTTATTTTAATGAGAAGTCCCCAAAGTGAAACATGATCTGGAACGAGTTTGGCGTTACCCACGGCCCCAAGAAAAATAGCATCAAACTCTTTTAATCTTTCAAGTCCATCTGCGGCCATCATTGCTCCATTTTTCAAATAATATTCACACCCGTACGGAAAATGAGTGAATTCAAACTTAATGCCGCCATGGATATTTGCTAATGTATCCAACACTTTAATTGCCGCAGGTACAACTTCATTTCCAATTCCATCCCCAGGTATAGATGCAATTTTTAAATTCTTCATCTTTCCACCACCTTTAATTAGTATCGATTCAGTCGACAGATCGCATGAATATTTTTACATTACATGAATATCATAACACTTTTTTAAAATATAAAAATACACAGAAATATGAAATAAATTTTTGTTATAGTCACCTATTGTAAACATCGCAATAGGTCCTTCTTTTACTTTAACAGAGACTCAACTTTCCATTTGAAGCGACTTTTGCAGGCTGATAATTTCACATTGAATGCTAGGAAATGCTTCGATGTTAGGTACATTTTTTAAAGAAGGCGAACGTTTTCGAGCGGTGGCATTGGCCATCGTTTCACATATATAAAGCAATTGGGAAAGTGTTTCATCTGTTAGAATTGGACGTTCTTCGGTTCTTGAACAATTTTCTAGTAAATATCCTAAATGCTCGATCGAAAAAATTACCGGCCAGTAGTATTCCACTGCTTTTTGATTAACCGGAATCTCGCCTGCAGCTGTAGTATATAGCGTAATTAAATTAATAATATTCGTACGCATTTTTCTTAATTCTCTACTCTCCGAAGCAATAAAACCTTCTCCTTGATCTGAAAAGAGGATAATCAAAAATTGAGCCTGACTTCGGATGGTTTTGGTGATTAAATGTGGCAGTCGACTAGAGGCTGATCGCCTCCCGACTAACCATACACCGATGAGACCAATACTAATTCCGATCAACACATCGATTAATCTGGCCGAGGCAAAATAAGAAAAGCTAAAACTTCCCTGACTCGTGCTTTCTGCCATTAATAATGCATTCGGTGTAAAAAATAGGGCTGCCAATCCATAATTCTTTACAATAAAAAGTTCCGTAATAAACGTCAATAGTAAAACGAAAAAAGCAATAATGTAATCATCTGGGTGCATAGCAAGAATGAAACTAGCAATTAAAATACCAATGATGGTACCCAATCCTCTTTGAATGGCACGATGATAGGTCGCAACAATGGTAGAGCCTGACAAAACAGCTACACAGGATAAAGGGACCCAATAGGACCGTACAAATGCAAACTGAAAGGCAATAATTGCAGCAATGGTCGTAATAACGCCGAATCGTATCGCCGTAATAAAAACAATCGAGTGTTTATCAAAGGCACCCATAAAAATAGTCTTAAAGGAAGGTTTGGAAATTCGAATCGTTTGATTTATTTTAGATGTTGGTTCATTCATGATGGCATCCGCATCATAAACGATTGTAAATAATTGAGCCACCTTTTCATCCATAACTGAAGGCTGAAGAATTTTTTTTGAAAAACTTTCTCCCTTTTTCTTATGGTCTAGTGAATGAGCCATTTCCCGGATAGTTTGACCCAATTCTGGTGGGAAGTTGGAATGACTATCTGAAAAATTTTCAAGGACATACAAAAATAGTTGATTGGCATGATCGTTTAATACGTATAAGCGATTAAAGAGATCCGTTGTTCGCCAAGGGATATACCCTGCTGCCAATGTTTCTTCAGCTTCTTTCAAAACGGACATAACTCGATGTCTCGAAATAGAAAATTTATTTGTACCAACGGAATCGAGAAACGCAGCCAATTCCAAATAAACTCTTTGGACGACCCCTGTTTCTGGGCCATGTGGATTGAAGAACCAGCCAAACATGGCAATCATCCACGATAGGGTTCCACCAAGAAAGACAAGAGCGGCGCGTAACGGGGCAAGCTCTGGTTGGATTGGCATCCCTGTAGTCATCGAAAAAACCAACACAAAAAAGATGGCAGAGGGTCCCGTTATTCGTAATGCACCAAAAATAAAAATAGCAGCTGCTCCAATGATCCCCATTAAAATGGCGATAGCAAGCGGATATGGAGCAGATAGAGTCCCTAATACTGAGACCAAACACATGCCAAGAATGACAAAAACTAGCTTTTTTGCCCGCTGAGCATAGGGGATATTAAATACATAAAGATAGGTAAAGCCCCCCATCCCGGCTAACAATCCATATTCTAAATTACCAAATAATAATCCAATAATAACAGGGAGTGCTGCAGCAATACCTGCACAAAATGCCTTTAGCCAGGGAAATGGCTTCTTATTCACTGCCATCGATTGCTTTATAATAGTTAGGAATTTAGATTTAGAGGCTCCTGCTTTGTGGCTTTCTTCCATCCTGATCGCTTCTTTCCAACATTAGTAAAGTTTCCTTCTGTTCCATATTACTCATTCCTATTTACTCCTTAAAAGGTAATGTATCAAAGGTATTTTTCCTTATGTTGACAGTTTCATTCATCAAAAAAAGCAACTACATCTGTAACCATGTAGTTGCTTGTGATTTTGGCACTATAAATTGTGGTGCTCAACTCTCCATTTGGCTTTAGCTTCAATACGGCGACGATGCAAAATCGGCTCAGTGTAGCCGTTTGGCTGATCATAGCCTTTAAATACTAAGTCGCACGCTGCTTGAAATGCAACAGATTGATCATAATCTACAGCCATCGGGCGATAGGCCGGGTCACCTTCATTTTGACGGTCCACTACTTTCGCCATCCGCTTTAACGTTTCTAGGACCTGTTCCTTCGTACAAATACCGTGGTGCAGCCAGTTAGCGATATGCTGGCTAGAAATCCTTAACGTGGCACGGTCTTCCATCAAACCCACATGATTAATATCTGGTACTTTCGAACAGCCAACGCCCATTTCTACCCAACGAACGACATAGCCAAGAATGCCCTGAGCATTGTTATCAACCTCCTGCTGAATTTCCTCAGCGGACCAGTTGGTATTTTCGGCAGCAGGAATCGTTAAAATCTGATCTCTTAAATCCTGAATATCCTTTGCTAACTCATCCTGCACCCTTGAAACATCTAACTGATGATAATGAAGGGAATGCAGGGTTGCAGCGGTTGGTGATGGAACCCATGCAGTCGTCCCGCCCGCTTGCAAGTGTCCGATTTTTTGTTTGAGCATTTCAGCCATCAGGTCCGGCATCGCCCACATCCCTTTACCAATCTGGGCCCGACCTTTCAGACCAGCGGCAAGTCCGACATACACATTTGATTTTTCATAGCTTTGCAGCCAAGTCGAAAACTTCATTTCGTTTTTGCGAATAACCGCTCCGATTTCCATAGACGTATGAATTTCATCACCAGTTCGGTCCAAGAAACCAGTATTAATGAATACAATTCGATCCTTGACTTCACGAATACAATTCTTCAAATTCAAAGACGTCCGGCGCTCTTCGTCCATCACACCAATCTTAAGCGTATTCCGTACAAGACCAAGCATGTCTTCCACGCGATTAAACGTTTCGTTGGCAAACGCCGCTTCTTCGGATCCATGCATTTTCGGCTTTACGATATAGATCGATCCCTTAGACGAGTTTTGATATTTTCCATTCGCCAAAAGAGAATGCTTGGCAATTAAACTGGTAAGGACCGTATCCATTAACCCTTCTGGTACCTCGTTCCCATCCTTGTCAAGAATCGCATGACTCTTCATTAAATGGCCGACAATACGGACAAACATAAGCGATCGCCCTTTTAAAGCGAATTCTTCACCTGATGGGGATGTATATTGTCGATCAGGCTGGAGAGATCGCGTGATCGTCTTTCCATTCTTAGTTAAAGCAGCTGTCAAGTCTCCCTTCATCAATCCGAGCCAATTGTAGTAAACAGATACCTTATCCTCAGCATCAACGGCGGCAACTGAATCTTCACAGTCCATAATCGTTGTTAATGCCGACTCTATGAAAATATCTTTAACACCCGCCAGGTCTGTTTTGCCAATTGGATGGCTGCGGTCGACTTGGATTTCAAAATAGAGACCATTATTTTTAAACAAAATGGAGAAAGGTTCTTCTGGATTCCCCTGATACCCGAATAGTTTGGTTTCATCTGAAAGCCCTTTGGTTGAGCCATTGCGGAGTAAAACTGATAATCTCCCATTCACAATCGAATATTTAACAGCTTCCTTATGGGAAAATTGGTTAAGTGGTATGGCTTGATCAAGAAACTCCCTTGCAAAAGCAATTACTTTTTCTCCTCGAAGTGGATTATAGCCAGCATTTCGCTGGGCTCCGCCGTCCTCACTTATTGCATCCGTTCCATATAATGCATCGTAAAGGCTTCCCCACCGGGCGTTAGCTGCGTTTAAGGCATAGCGGGCATTATCAACAGGAACGACAAGCTGCGGTCCTGCTTTTAAGGCTACTTCCTCATCGACATTTTCAGTAGTAATTTGAAAGTCTGCTGCCTCCGACTCTAAATAGCCAATTTCCTTTAAAAATGATTTATAATTTTCAAAGTGGAAGGATTTATTTATTCGGTGCCAGGCATTGATTTGATGTTGAATGTCATCCCTTCGAGCTAATAGCTGATTATTTTTCGGTGTCAAATCAGCAAAGAGTGTCTCGAAATCAGCCCAGAACTTTTCGTGGTCCAAGCCAGTTCCAGGTAAAGCGTCCTCGTTAATAAACTGATAAAGTACATCTGCTACTTGAAGATTACCTATTTTTACATAGTTTGACATCATTCAAATTCCTCCTTATGTAGCTTAAACTTTTACATCCACCTATTAATCTGTGATTCTCTTCAAAATGAAAAAATAAGAATCTTATTAAACCTTTCCCCATTTTCTCCTCTCCGCAAAAAATAATGAAGCGCTTCCTTTATTATACAATAATTGAAATAAGAAAAAACCTTGCAGTATGCAAGATTATCTTTTCATTCAACATCCGTTAAAAATAAGAATGATGGCAGCAGCAATTACCGTTAGATGCTGCCAGAAGTCTATTTCACTTCAAAAATTTATAATTACTTAGCCGAAAGGATTTTGATTTCATTTTCAGCCTCAACCATTCTGCCAAATCGATATCCTTCAATCAGTACATGCCGCTCATGATCACTTAGTCGACGCTTCCATTTCGTTTCTAAAAAATAGATGACTTCGTTATAGAAGATTTCCTGGTATTCAAAAGGTTTATTCATAAATAAGTCTCCTTCCTATCTTAATCGCCCTATGCTTAACAGTCTTGACAAATTGAGGAGAAATTAAAAATAAGAATTTTTATCCACCCATTTTTGCTATCAACTCAATAAGATAACATTAAGGACTGGCACTCTTCTGGAAACCTGTTTATTGTTAATACATTTAGGGTAAATTGAAATGCAGAAGAATTAGTTGGATAAAGGAGAAGAAAATGGAACCAAAAAATAAGATTACTAATCACAAGAATTACCCTGCATACACAAGTCGAAATCTCTGGTCTGGCATTCTGTTTGGCATTGGACTGGTCGCTTTTATAGACGAAACTATTTTTCATCAATTACTGCATTGGCATCATTTCTACGATAAATCTACGACTGCGATTGGACTAGTATCCGATGGATTTTTTCATGCGTTTAGCTGGTTTGCTACAGTTGGATCATTATTTATGGTTGCCGACCTTCGCCGCCGTAGTGGATGGCTGCTACCGAGGTGGTTGGGCAGTGTATTGCTTGGGGCTGGAGGATTCCAATTATTTGATGGAACCATCCAACATAAACTGATGAGACTTCACCAAATACGCTATCAAGTAAACATCCTACCCTACGACATGGTGTGGTACACAACCTCTGTTCTGATGATTATTATAGGCATCGTCCTCCTCGTTCGTACGAATAAGAGATATAAATCATCAGGAGTCTCCAAAGAAAATGCACATACATAATCACATCCAACAAGGTTCTGAAATGGAAATCCATGAATTGGTTCCTCAACTGATTTTAACTCTGCCGTTTATTATGGCATTAGTAATCTATCTCTACGCAGTCATTCTATCTAAGCGACGGGAAAAATCATGGCGGTTTTTCCGAATATTCTTGTGGATCGGAGGATTGTCCTGTTCCTTAGCTGCTATTTCAGGACCTATGGCCGCCCGTTCCCATCAAGATTTCACGTCACATATGCTCGGCCATCTCCTGCTCGGGATGCTGGCACCGCTTCTTATGGTCCTGGCCGCCCCAATGACACTAATTCTGCGAACATTAAACGTAAAGCAAGCACGGCTCTTATCCCGTATTATAAAAAGCAACCCAATCAGATTCATCAGTAATCCTATTGTAGCCTCACTCCTAAATGTCGGCGGCCTTTGGGTGCTCTATACAACTAGCCTATATCAAACGATGCAACATAACGCACTGCTTCACATCATAGTCCACCTGCATGTATTCCTTGCGGGCTATTTTTTCACAGCAGCCTTTATTTATACGGATCCCCAGCCACACCGGACAAGTAATCTATTCCGTTCGAGCGTATTAATCATCGCCTTGGCATGCCACGGCATTCTTTCAAAATATATTTATGCTCATCCGCCAATGGGAGTTCCCGTTGCCCAAGCCAAAACGGGCGCTTTGATTATGTACTATGGTGGAGATGTCATTGACTTGATTCTGATCACTATCTTTTGTTATCAATGGTTCAAAGAAACACGACCGCGAACGACCCAAGTATATTTTGAACATAGAAAGTAAAAAAGACTGTCCCAAGTAATTTTTGGGGCAGCCTTTTAGGTAGTAGCAGTTAAGTAACCTGGTCATCGCCTAAACTAGTTAAATAATAATTTATCAACTCTGGATATTCCTTGATTTCTTCTTTCCCCTTCTCAGTTATTACATAGATACCTCGTTTGATCCTTTCAAACCAACCATAATAGTTTTTAGTAAGGACCGAGGAAGTATTTTTTCCAGATCCCAATTGATTTAACTTTTTCGGGGATAATGGACCCAAATTTTCTAGGTAACACGCAATTTGGATGCAATTTTCTTTATAAGCTGTCATAATCTTGGTTCGATTACTGCCGCCCACATTATAGTCCGCACTACGGCCGTTAATTTCCTTCCTAATAGAATCTCGCTTGCGTTTGTTTTTGCGGCGAATAAATGGAGTGGGCTCGAAAATAATTTCTGCCCTTCCCCGTTTTCCTGGGCTCGAAACAACAATCAATCCCAGCTCCAACCTGCGAATTAAATGGCATTTTTCTGTCCACCGTTTAGAATTTAAACGATGCTTCGGTTTCGGTATCGCCACATAAACTTTATCCGTAATCCGCTGCCGTTTGGCCGCCTGTATTAGTAAATCCACACTTAAGGTGAGTTTTAATTCAATGACAACTAACTCTTCATCTTTCACTGCAACAATATCGCAGTCCTTCACTTCCCCGTAAACCTCATACCCTTCACGTAAAAAATAAGTCTGAATGGGTTTATATAAATCTATCTCTTGGAGCTTTTTTGTTTCCGTCACACGGTATCACCACCCAATGCAAACCTTTAGAATCATACTTACAAATGTAACCCATTTTTTCTTTTTGGAAAAGGATGTTTTACCGATGAAAGAACTTAATTCTTTATATGATTTGTAGAATTTATAACTGAATTTAAAAATTTTATTATTACTCACCTATGGATGGTCTATCTATTTTTGGGAAATATAGTATTTATTAACTTCTAGGAGTGTACCTCATGATTGCCATCATTTATGCGGTTATTTGGATAATTGTTGCCTTTAAGTTCGCAGATCGAAATTGGAAGGCCTATTATCCTACGATGCTTTTTGCTTCCCTTGGAGAGTCATTATATGAACTCCTTTGTTATAAATATCAACTTTGGCAAATGGAACCAAATGGGGTACAGTTTGCTATGATTCCGATTTTGTTATTAACTTTGATTGGAATGCCCCTCTCGACATGGGTTTACCTTTCCAAATATCCTTTTAGAAAAGGCGTCCTCTATAAATCTCTTTACATCGCCTTTTTTACATTCGCCTATATTATTTTGGAATATGTAGCGGTGAAGGGCGGATCGATTACCTACCACCATCATTGGAATTTATTATGGTCCCTATTATTCGTAATTGTTATGTTCTTAATCATTCGAATCCATTTTAAAAGACCTATCCTCGCCCTTATTTTTTCAGCAATCTTTGCTATTTTTCTATGTTTGGGTTTTGATGTTTCCCTTGTCAAAATGAAGTAATTTTATAACGGCTTTCAGCACACTTCCGTCTGTCCTCTTTCAGACGGAAGTGTGCTGACTACACCAAAATCATTTCGATTCTTGTTTTTCCCAAAATTCATAGATCATTTCATGAAAAATTTCATTTAAGCTTTTCTTTTTTTGTTTTTTTAACCACTCGACCTGGTCGATTGGCAAATTAAGTTTTAAACCAACATCCTCATTTGGCATTTCGACTTTTCTTATTTCTTCTATAGTAATGCCATCTTCTATATTCGGAAACCAAGAATCATTTTCGTTTACCCGATCGAAATCTTGATATTCTTGGATATCATCGAGTGCACAGAATAAATTAAGTTGTGGCAAGCCTCCAGCCAGAATTTTTACATGCATAATGGAATTTATGATTCTCCCATCTTCAAATTCTATCTCAACAATTAGATTTTCAACGGTTTTATATTTTTTTACAACAACCTCACTTACAATCAGATCCAATTCTAAGGTAAAGCCTGAGCTCGATTCAAAGATGTAAACCGCATTTCTAAATACATGAATACTCTCGCCATCGATTGTGACTGATTTTACAAGTGCCATAAACCTTTCCTCCATACATTTGGTTCATCTATTAGTTCATAGAAACTACGCCTATTTTATAGCGGTAATATTGATTCTCACTCTTTAAATTTACCATATAAATGAAGTGACCGTTGAATTTTTATTTCAACTTTTAATACTCAATAATTTTTATGCCAATGGGGAATATTAGAAGAGGCAATATATTGGAAAGAGGTGAACGAGTTAATGAATCAAGATCTTACAATTGATCCTAACCAAATGCCTAAATTCAATAGTCATGAGGAAGCAAGAGGTTGGTTTAAAGGGCAATTTGGCGACCGATTTTTACTGAGGATGACGGATATGAAAGATGAAAAAAGAGTGAATTTTTATCATCTCGTCAAAGACCCTGAGGTGTATAAGCCTTACATGGAGAGCTTTGCCAGCGTGGTTCAACATGATATCACCAACATGGACGTCTTCAAAAGCTATACAACTATCGAAATTGATGACAATGGGAATGTTGAAATCAAGGATTAAATTTTGGGGGTTGACCCCAGGAGCGTTAAATCAATAAAAGATAAGAAAACGAGACTGGCTGGCTCTAATGTTGTTTTTAGCCAACATTAGAGCCAGCCTTCCAATATGGAGACTCTTGAAAAAACTATGCTTTCTTATTATTTTTGGCTTCAGCAAAAACAAATAAATCACGATAATATTTTTGCACCTTTATTATTGAGATATCATGAGAAATTAGTAAGTCTAAGGTATTCCTATTTAAACAGCATCCATCACAGATTTTTTTCCAAGCGGGAGTTAACCAGTCCTGGAGTGTGGATAAAAACTGATTTTGCATTTTTACATGCTCAAATAGTAGAATTTTACCTTCAGGCTTACATACTCGTTTCATCTCTATAATGGCTATATCCGGATTTGGAATCGTACAAAATACAAGTGTTGCCACTACTGTATCGAAAGTATCTGCAGCAAAAGGCAGTTTTTCTGCACTTGCCTGCACGATTTCTATTGGGACTAGTGATTGCTTATGTTTCGATAAGGAACGCTCAATCATATGTTGACTCGGTTCAATCGCAGTCACTTTTTCTGAGGATTCATATAAAGGAAAATTAATTCCTGTACCCGACCCTAATTCTAGGACACTTCCTGTTGCCTTTGAAAGAAGTTCCTTACGAATCCTCTTAAACTTCTTTTTCTCCAACGGATTCATAAAAAAATCATACCAATTTGCAAATAAACGTCTCAAAATTTTCAACTCCAAACAAGTAACCACAAAGGAATAAGATATATTAATTTTAACATCCAATGCCCGATAAGGTTGCTACTAAATAAATAACAGTATACCATTATTTCGCTAATATCCTTGTACAATTTTCTCTTCTTAAAAATATATTAGTTTACATAATATTTTTATAATAAACTATTTTTCCTATACAAGACAAAATAAAAAGCGATGAGAGAAAAATCTCAACGCTTATCATTCTGTTTGCTGATTATTATTTTACTGGCTGCATCAATGTCGCTTCATACTCCGATAATGCTTCATCAAGCATTTGCAGCCCTTCATCAATTTGTTCCTTAGTGACTATTAACGGTGGGATCATGCGAATGACTTCCCCATGATTTCCGCATAAATAGAATAAAACACCTTTTTCAAGCGCGAGGTCAAGAATTTTTAACAATCCTTCCCCATTCGGTCCACCTGTCACAGGGTCAATGATCTCAATTCCAATCATTAAGCCCACAGCACGGATGCTTCCAATAACAGGGTGACGTTCTTTAATTCGTTCTAGCTGCTGAACGGCATAGCTTCCCATGTTTCGAGTATTTTCAAGTAGGTTTTCCTCTTTCATTACTTCCAAGGTAGCTAGTGCAACGGAACATGCAATTGGATTTCCGCCAAACGTTGTCCCATGACTTCCGAGTGGCCATTGTTTCATTAATTCACTGGAAGAGACCGTCGCGCTAAGCGGAAGACCATTGGCAATTCCTTTAGCAATTGCCATAATATCTGGGGTTACATCAAAGGTTTGCGCTGCGAACCATTGACCTGTACGGCCAAATCCTGTTTGAACTTCATCAAATATCAATAAGATATTGTGGCGATCACAAATCTCACGAACCTTTTTTAACCAGCCCTTCGTTGGAACAATATAACCGCCTTCACCAAGAACAGGCTCTAAAATCACACATGCGACTTCTTCCGGTGTTACTTGATGACTAAATAAAGAGGCGAAATCTTTTTCTAATTTTTCGATTACATATGCTTCAGGGTCTAGACCTTCTGGGCATTCTTTTACATTTGCATAAGGAACCTGATAGGTAAGACCGGATGGCTGCATGAATTTTCGATATTTGCTTTTAGATGTAGTCACACTTAATGCGCCTAACGAACGGCCATGAAAACAACCAGTAAAGGAAATAACATACGGACGTTTCGTTACATATTTTGCTAGTTTAAGAGCTCCTTCGATTGCTTCCGTCCCACTATTGGAAAAGAAAAAGCAATCAAGGTCTCCGGGTAAAATATTGGCCAGTTCATCGGCTAAACGTAAAATCGACTCATACATTATCACGCCAGATGGACCATGCATCAATCCATCTGCTGCATCTTTTATGGCTTGCACCACCTTTGGATGACGATGCCCAACATTTGTTACGGCTATCCCGGATGTAAAATCAAGATACTTCTTTCCATCCATTCCAAAGTAATAGCAGCCTTCCTCTTTAACAACTGGTAGATTTGGATGGTCCTTCGCCATGCTAGGTGCAAGTAGATTTGGCATATTTTTCACGAGGTGATCCCATTTGTTCTCCATACTTTGACCTCCCTATTCGTAATCCTTTTCTCTCGAAATTACGGGTTTCTTCTATTATTATCAGTTTAGTGACGTGAGTTATTTAATCGCTTTTAAACTTTCATCTCGAATCAGCGACAATAATTCTTCTTTGTATTCGGCAAACTCGAGTGTAGCTTTTACACCAAAATCTCTAGGTCTCTCTAGTGTTATAGGGATCTTTTTCTTTAAACGACCTGGTCTTGCAGTCATCACATAAACGGAATCTGCTAAAAAGATCGATTCATCGACATCATGCGTAATAAATAAAATCGTCTTTTTGGACTCTTCCCATGCTTTCAGGAGCACTTCTTGCATAATGTTTCTAGTTTGGGCGTCCAATGCTCCAAATGGCTCATCCATTAATAATATTTTCGGATCGTTTGCCAGCGCCCGTGCAATCGCAACACGTTGTTTCATCCCGCCGGATAATTGGATCGGGAAATGATTTTCAAATCCTTCCAATCCGATTAATTGTAAGTAATGGCCTGCAATATCGTCTCGTTCTTTTTGAGAAACACCCTTTAGCTTTAGTCCAAAGGTAATATTCTCTTTGACAGATAACCATGGAAATAAAGTGTACGATTGAAACACCATACCTCGATCAGGTCCAGGTCCATTGATTTCCTGCCCATCAAGAAGAACTTTTCCTGACGTTGCATCTTCTAAACCTGCGACAATCCGTAACACGGTGGATTTACCACAACCTGAAGGTCCTAAAATGGTGACAAATTCCCCTTCCTCAATCGAAAAGGAGGTTTTTTCTAATGCGGTTGTTTCACCTTTTTTTGTTTTAAAGACTTTCCCTACCTCTTTAATTTCTAACTTTGGGGTACCCGTTTTTAAAACAAGAGATTCTCTCTGTTTTGGTACAACTATTTCTTCTACTTCTTTCACTTTTAATCCAGGTGTAACCATCTAGAAACCATCCTTTCTCATCCAAGAAAACGAAGCCTTGTATATAGCTTTAAAGAGAATATCTGTAATCAGCCCCAGTAAACCAATAATTAGAATGCCCACGATGATTTTATCCGGCTGCAGAAAACGTGATGCCTGCATGATCATATATCCTAAACCACTAGATGCACCAACGATTTCAGCGACGACTAAATATGTCCACGCCCATCCGAATGTAATACGAAGCGTATCAACAATTCCCGGTAATGAAGCAGGCAGAATTACCTTTGTGAACACCTGTGCCTTCTTTGCGCCTAATGTATAGGAAACATCGACTAAATCATTTTGAACATTTTTCGTAACGTCCATAATCATCAGTGTCAGCTGAAAAAACGTTCCTAAGAAAATGACACTCATTTTTTCGGTCTCTCCAAGTCCAATCCAAAGAATAAGTAAGGGAATGAAGGCGGATGCCGGCATATAGCGAATGAATCCGATGATCGGTTCAAATGCTCCCTCCATAATCCGCAGCGATCCCATTAAGATCCCTAGAGGTATGCCAATAATGGCAGCAGCTAGAAACCCGAAAAGAACCCTTGTAAAACTGATTCCAATATCAGAGAGAATCTCACCATTAATGAACATATCGACGGCTGTCGCTAATACAGCAGATGGAGTTGGTAAGAATAAAGGATTAACAAACTGTCCGTAACTGAGTACAGACCAAATCAATAGAAAAATAATAAATGTTAAAAAGCCAGCCGAAGTGTAAAACATTTTTGGAATTTCCTTATTAGGAGTAAACAATTTTGCTATCATTTTTTCTCACCTATTTTCTTATGCGTTTTATTTTGAAAAAAAGCCTAACTGATGAGGGAAAAAACAACTCATGAGTCAGGCTGATCAAAGTGAATCCAAAAATAATTTTGCTAGGAAACTTCTTTACTTTTGGAAAGTTGGATTGATGACATCTTCTGCTTTTGGCTCTGTTTTAAGTAGTTTTTGATCCTTGTAAAACGAAATCGCATTTTCTGTTGATTGATAAATGGAGCCCTTTGCACCTTCCGTGCCAAATAATTTTACGTTATCCTCTTTTGAAAAGAATTTCAAACCAGTTACCGTTCCTTCAAATTCTTTTAGGTCAATTTTTAAACCTTTCGCCATAATTTCGTTGGCTTCCTTTTCATGTTCTTTCCAGTAAGTCATTGCTTCGCCCATAGCTTTTACAAAAGCTTCCACATCTTTCGGACGATTTTTGATGACATCTTCTTTAAAGCTGACGGTATCAACAATAATTCCTGATAGATCTTTGGTTGTTAACAATACCTTTCCGTTTGCTTGTGCTCCTTTTGATAACCAAGGCTCCCATGTTACGGCTGCATCCACTTTACCAGCTGCAAAAGCTGCACCAGCATCGCCTGCAGACATTTGGACAACTTGCACATCTTTTTCCGTTAATCCGCCTTGTTTTAAGGCTTGTAGTGCTAGCATATGGCTTGTTGAACCAACTTCAAATGCTACTTGTTTCCCTTTTAAATCTTTCACACTATTAATTCCTTTTTTTACAAGGATGCCATCTCCGCCGTATGAATCATCCAATAACCAAACAACTTGAACTGGGATTTCAGAGGCTGCTAATGAAACTTGCACATCCAGTGCTGTTGCCATCCCGTCAATTTTCCCGCTTGCTAACGCTTGTTTACGTTCACCTAATCCTTCAACAATGGAAAGATCCACATCAATACCATTCTTTTTGAAAAAGCCCTTTTCCTTTGCTAAAAATAATGGGCCATATCCTGTCCATGTCGGCAATGTCACTCTCAAAGGTTCAGACGACTTCCCATTTTCTGCAGTACTTGCCGCGTCCTTTTTTCCACATGCCGCTAACACGAATAACAACATCAACGAGCAAACAACTAATAACCATTTTTTCATCCTAAATTCCCCCTTGATTGATTAAAAAAATTATCTCTCTTTCGTGTAGCTAGCTTCATAGAATCAAGTTTTTTCAACCATGTTGCTCTTTTTTAAATGGACTGCCTACGAATAAAGAACCATTACTGTGCAGCAACACCAGTAGTTAACATCCCATTTCCTATTTCATCTGCTCGGCGGATAGCTTCAATCACCATTTCTGGTGTGACTTCAAATGGCATATTCGCCATATCTTCAATAGTAACGGTAATGTCACCAAGCCTTCTCCACTGACTATTTGTTAAATTTGTTATCCCCATTTGCTTTAAAGTAAAAGGAAGTCCTACTTCCTGGTAATAACTTATTAACGTTTTCAACTCATCATCACTGGTATTCTCCATACACAACTGTGCAAGAATACCAAAGGAAACAATTTCACCATGATAGGTCTGGTGCACTTCAGGGAAAATCGTTAATCCGGAATAGATGGCGTGCGCTCCTGCTGTCCGGCAATCATCCCCGCCGTACCCACTTACACTGCCACTGACTAAAATAACGGTATCTATCACATTTTCGAATTCTTTTGTCACTGTTTGTGCTTTTACAGCATTGACAGACTCTTTCCCTATTTGAAGCAACGTTTGGTACACCTGACCTGCTATCGCAATGGCCGTCTGATTTAAGGCTGTTGGTGTTGCTTTTTTCACAGAGGATTTCGTTTCGAAATATTTAGCCAATGTATCGCCAATACCGGCTATTAAAAAACGAACGGGCGCCTCCAAGATAATTTCCGAATCTACCAAGACTAAATCAGGAGCTTTTGACTTTCGTTCAATCCCGAGAAATTCACCTTCATTGCTGTAAAGAATGGTAATAGGTGTGGCAGCGGCACAGGTTGCGGCGATTGTTGGGATGGCAACTAAAGGTTTGTTAAGCCGGTAAGCAACGGCTTTTACCGTATCAATTGCTTTACCTCCACCTGCCACGATGAGGACATCGATCTTTTCTTCTCTTAAGTCTGCTACTAATCTATCGATATTCGATTCGGAAGATTCTCCTCCATACCACAGGGAATGCTTCAATAAAATCCCATGCTCTGACAAACTTTTTCGTAATGAAACTTCTACAATTTCTTTACTTGTATGGCCTCCAATAAGGGCGGCAGAGTTTCCGAAGTTTTTTATGTATGGTCCTGCTTCTTCTAATAACCCCTTATTTCTAATATATTGAGCTGGTCCTACTGTTACTTTCATAATCCACCCCTTCTCCACTAAAGTCATTTAAAAATGAATAATATTCCTTAAATATAAATACTTGTTAATTTTATGTCAATATATTTTCCTAATATTCTATTATCAATTGAATATACACAAATAGTAATAAAAATACACTTATAATGTTATTTGAAAATATTTACGTTTATTATTTCTGTATAAATATAAGCAATAAAGAACCGCTTTCCCTTCGTATCGCCCTCCTTATAAGGAATAGCCTTGCTAAGAAATCTCCCTTGGTTGGTCCACTCAATACTAAAATATAATGCAAGTTTCATGCCACTCTTTATTCTATTTCATATTTTCTGAGTTTTCTAAATACAGATGGTTGACTGATTCCTAATGCTTTAGCCATGTTAATCGTTGTTTTGTACTGTTTTCTAGCTTTTAATAGCACTTGCTTTTCAACGCTTTCAAGAATTTCATTCAAGGAGCGATTGGTTTCTTCAACTGACGTCACATCAGGAAAAGGCTTTCGAAATTGATTAGGTAAGTTTTCAATTTCAATCAGCTGTTTAGGTGAGGTGACTACCAGTCTTTCAATTAAATTGATTAATTCCCGCACATTTCCCTTCCACTCTTGTGTTAACAACAGATGGATAACACCCTCATCAAGGCTGCGCTCCCGGCCGTACTTTTTTGAAAAAAATGCTAAAAAGTGTTCAATCAACGGAATAATATCTGTTGACCGCTTCCTTAATGGCGGAATGGTGATGGGTACCACATTTAAGCGAAAATAGAGGTCATGTCTAAAGGTTTTTTCTTCAACTGCATTCTCTAAGTTTTTATTTGTCGCGGCTAGGATACGGAAATCAACGGTTCGAAGCCTCGTTCCACCGACACGATAAAATTGCTTTTCCTGAATAAATTTGAGGATTTTCACTTGATCTGCTAATGACAACTCACCAATTTCATCTAAAAATAATGTCCCACCTTCAGCAAGTTCCGCTAACCCTACCTTCCCTTTTGAATTTGCACCTGTAAATGCACCTGATTCATAACCAAAAAACTCTGCCTCAAAAAGGGATTCGGGTATGGCCCCACAGTTCACCTCGATAAAAGGTCCATCTCTCCTTGAACTCCTCTTGTGAATAAATTTAGCAATATGTGATTTTCCCACCCCTGTTTCGCCCAGCAGTAACACATTGACATCGATTTCAGCTACCTGTAATGCGAGTTGGAGGACTTTTTTCATTTCTATACTGGTTGCTATCATCCCATCAGAATCAAACTGAAGATTTCTCAGCAATTCAAGCTCACTTTTCACTCGTTCCATTTCGTCTTCGATGTCAATTAAGTATTTTTTCATGTTAAGTAACTCTGTTACATCATGTGAATAACTGACAATTCGGACGAGCGTTTTGTTATCATCAAATACAGGAATCCCCGTAACCAGTAACTTATCGCCATTATTAGTTGTTTGGACAAGGGTAATTTTCTTTTTTTCTTTAATGACTAACGGCGTCAAAATCGGTGTAAAAACCCCTTCTTTTTCAAGTTCATAAACGGATCGGCCGATCATTTCATTTGTCTTCATGTTATAAATACCTTCGGTTGCTTCACTCACCTTCAAAATAATGCCATCTGTATCGGTCACTAAAATATCGTCTTGCAATGAATGAAGAATGGCTTCATTTTCATTCCAAACTTTTATTTCATCATTCACAAATAACCCTCCCTTCTCGAATTCCAATCAAATAAAAATTATTCATTTATGAATAATAAACCAGTAAAATTTATCGATAATTCAGTTATATCAGATGATTGATAATTTTTATACTTTTTTGAATAAATTATTTAAAATTGTATAATGAAAAAACGTATCACTTAATGTTTTACTTGGATTCCCATCACCGAGCTCGGGTTATTAATCTTTATGATAAAATATCATTATGACAAATATGAAAATATCATTAAGGGGAGATGATGAATCTTGAAAAAACGAATAGCTTTATCTTGGAGTGGTGGAAAGGATTGTTGCATGGCCTTAGATACTTTAATTTCGCACGGATTTGAGGTTGTTTGCTTGGTTACAACTGTTCCCAAAGAACTTGGGCGAACATTTGGCCATGGAGAGCAAACAGAAATGATAAAACTACAAGGTGAAGCTTTAAACCTACCTGTTCATTTTATCGAATGTACATACGAAAACTATACAAGTCAATTTGTCGAAGAAGTGCTTTCCTTGAAAAATCAATATAATGTAACGGGAATAGCCTACGGAGATCTATATTTAGATGAACACAGGGAATGGGGAGAAAAAGTCGCTATCGCTGCAGATGTCGATGCCCTGTATCCACTATGGATGAAAAAGGAAGCTTCTTTACAATCATTGGATAAGTTTGTCCATTCTGGTTATGAAGCAATCGTGATCCGCGTACGGGAAGATGTATTAGATGACACGTGGCTTGGTAGAATCATAGATGAATCGTTCCAACAGGATGTTCAACAGACTACTATTTGTCCGATGGGAGAATCCGGTGAATATCATACCTTTGTATATGATGGACCACTATTTTCAAAGAGGATTCAATTGGAACATGGAGAATTAATCCAGCTGGAAACCACAAAGAAACTAGAATTTAGGAGTTATCGACTTATTGAGAGTGGTACCCGTCATTGTTGAAACAGCATGCACAAAGGTAGTAAAGTGAGTTCATCTTCATCACAAAATAAAAAGGAGAAAATCAGCCTTGAACTGATTTTCTCCTCTCTATTTTCCCCAAAAAATCCCTATTAAAGGGATTCACTTGAAAACAATCTTTTCGATTTGATTATTGCTCGCTATATTTTTTAAAATTATCTAAAATGGCCTGCCATCCTGCTTGTTGCATCTCAATTGAATTGGTGGTTTCTGCATCAAAAGTTTCGATTACCTGGGTTTCATTTCCATGACCTTTAAAAGTAATATCAACTTTTCTTCCATCCCCCATGGTATAAGAAATAGCCTCATTTAATTTCACTTCATCATAAATCCCACCAAAATCAAAGCCAAAACTGCCATCTTTTGCTTCCATTCTTGTGAGAAATTTCCCGCCAACCGTTAAATCATTTTCAGCAATTGGCGTGTGCCAGTCATCTGAAGCATTGTTCCATTTCGTTATATGATTTGGCTCTGTCCAATATTCCCACACTTTTTCTACTGGTGCATGAACTGTTGCTTTTACCGTTATTTTCTCATTATTACCTTTTGTCATTTTATTTACCGCCTCTCATAATACACTTAGTTATTAAGTTGAATTCCTTTGGCGTACAAACTTCATGATGACACATACCTGATAATATATTATCAACTATTCACCATGTCCGCAATAAACAGTCTTGGATTATGAAATTCAATAAAATAAAAACACCCAAGATGTGTTTGCCCATCCTGGCTGCACCTACAGAATCCAAAAGTGCTACAGAACCCTGGAAAGAGTGGTGCCTGACACCATTACTTTCCGTCAGTCACTCTTGGGCTGCTTTCAAATCCGCCTTTCTTATGTGATCCATCACAAAACGGCTTTTTGTTGGAAAGTCCACAACGGCATAGATACACTTTTGCCTTCTTCGGATATTCATTTCCTTCGGCATCCATGATTTGAAAGTCCCCACTTACAGCTAGTGGACCATTATCGTTAATCTTAATTTGATTTTCCATTTTCCTCATCCCCCTAGTATTTTAAATGTATATTCACAACGCTTTCCAATAGTCCTAGTTTTTGATTGGAAAAATAGATTAAATCCATTTTTTAAAATCTCGCACAAATAGCCCAATCAAATGATTGGGCAGAAAAAAAATCCCTATCGAAGGGATTTACTAGAAAACAATTGTTTTATTTTGATGAACGATAATACGGTCTTCAATATGCCATTTTACCGCTCGAGCCAATACGCTTCTTTCAATTCTTCGGCCAATTTTCTTAAGGCTGTCCACATTATCATGATGATCGACCCGACTGATATCCTGTTCGATAATTGGTCCCTCATCCAAGTCATTGGTCACATAATGAGAGGTAGCTCCGATTAATTTGACACCGCGGTCAAAAGCACGCTCATAGGGTCTTGCACCCACAAAGGCTGGTAAAAAGGAGTGGTGAATATTAATAATTTTGTTGGGATTTTCTTCGACAAATTTCGGGGACAAGATTTGCATATATCGGGCCAATACCACAAAATCAATGTCATACTCTTTTAGTAGCTTAAGTTGCGTTGCTTCGGCTTGTCCACGAATATCTTTATTGGCTGGAACGTAATAAAACGGGATGTTTAGTCCTTCGACAACCTCTCTTGCTGTTTCATGATTACTGATAACAAGGGCGATATCAGCCATTAGGTCTCCACTTTGCCATTCCCACAAAAGCTCGAGCAAACAATGAAGTTCTTTTGATACAAAGATTGCCGCTTTTTTCACATGATAAACATGCGTAAAGCTCCATTCCATCGAAAACTCCTTAACAATTTCAGCAAACTGATTCTCCATGTCCTTTGCTTTATTCTTTAGTCCCGGGCATTCAAATTCAATCCGAATGAAAAAGGTGCCACCCTCAGGATTGGTGGAATACTGACTGGATTCAATAATATTTGCATTATAGGAAAACAAAAACTTTGATATCGCCGCAACTATTCCAGGTTGATCTGGGCAGCTAACTAATAGGCATCCACGATTCTGATTTTTTTCTTGAAACACTTCAATTTGATCTTTTATATATGAGTTCATGGTAATTCCTCTCTATCATTGTAGAAAATATTATACATTAGATGGACCTAATAGTTAATCATTATTTTGAAAATTGCTAACTGCGCAACATTAGTATAGTTTACTAAAAAAATTTGTTATAACTAAGGAATAATAACTTATTTTTGGTACATATTATAGATAGGACTTGTAGCTCAATGAATAGAGCAACTTGCAACCCTTACACAAAGGTTGCAATGTGTTTTGTGGGTTTAAATCCCACCAAGTCCTATATAAACTACCTCCCAAATTCCTGTTTCTATTTTTTCATATTTATAATTCCCTCACCAGGCTAGTTCCTCTCCTTATGGTATTTTTGAATTAGAAGTTGACAATAAGTGCTCCTGGAATCATTTTTGGAGTTTTTATTAAATTATTGTATCCAATAAGCCTCATTGGATTCATTTTCTCCACTTTAGATTTTTGTAGCCAAGGAACCAATTATTACCATTTTAACTCCATAAAAAAATCAACAATAGCATTTAATAACATCCAATAATAAAAAGCCTGAGTCCATATCAATATCGGACTCAGCAACTAGTGGCGTTTTATTATCTTCAACTTGATCGTAGACTTCAGATTTTTTTGTTAAAGTTAGCAGATAGGGAGCCGATTTCTGTTGTCGCTGCTGCTCCTATTCTATTTGCAAATTGAAGGTACTCTTTTATTTGAGATAGTTTAACCGGCATACCTTTTTCGTGAAAACAATACAATAGCGCTGACATAAATGCATCACCTGCACCGGTCGTATCAATGGCATTTACCGCTGGAGCAGGAACGAAAACTTTGTTCCCGTTTATCACAGCACATGCACCTTTGCTCCCCATCGTTATAAACAGATAGGGAATCTTCCATTTAGATATTTTTTCTAATCCAGCCTCTATTGAATTTGTTTCTGTTAAAAAGTTCAGCTCATCTTCCGCCAGTTTCACTAGATGTGCATATTTAAGGAAAGAAGAAACAGTTTGACGACAATGCTGCTCATTTACCCAGCGCTTTAGACGAAGATTAGCGTCAAAAGCAATCATATTGCTGAAATCTTTGGCATATTTTAGCGCAGCTTCTGTTGTCTTTTTTGCTTTTTCATGAAAGAGAGTTCCTGATCCAAAATAAAAGATCTTCGCCTGTTCAAAAACTCCCTTTCTTAATTCGTCTTCAGTTAATACTTCATCTGGAGTGTCGTTGACGTAAGTATGGAAATACCGCTCACCGCTTGCATTAATATGAACATAGACACCGCAAATCTTTTTACTCGGCGAGTGGACAGAAAATGAAGTATTGATATTTTCTTTCCTAAATTCTTGTTCTACAAATTGACTAATTTCATCGGTTCCAAGTTTACATAAATAATAAGCATGGATACCGAGTCGCCTTATACCGACGGCCACGTTAACAGTAGCGCCGCCTAATAGTTGTTTATATTGGGTATTGGTTCGGTCTATTGAAATAAAATCTACAAATGCTTCTCCAATTGAAATGACTCCTTGTTGTTCCAAGATGATCCTCCTTCAAACATTATCTATGATGATTATATGAAAAAACCTCCTCAAATGCATGTTGAGGAGGTTCTATATGAATTTATTACACAAGTTTATGCGCGTACCACTTTTTCCCTTTAAATCGCCATGCAAAGATGACTCCACGTGCACCCCATTCTACAATCATCGCTACCCAAACACCGATAATCCCAAAACCTAAGGTAATACCTAAAATATAACCGAGGACCACCCGTAATAACCACATCGACAGCAAAGAAGCAATCGAAGTAAAGTTCGAATCGCCAGCTGCTCGTAGTGCTGATGGCATAATAAAACTTGGTGACCACAAGATTGGCTGGGCAATGGCAGATATCAGGATAAGTGTAAATATGGTTGGAACAATTTCATCAGGTGGGTTGAACAATTTTATCAATAACGGAAACAATGGCAATAATATAAGATCTGCAACAACAAAGAAGATGGAGGAAAGTCCAATCAACGAATAAATGAATTTCCTAGCGTCCTCTATATTCCTTCGTCCAACACACTGCCCAACAATCGTAACAATTGCAATGCCGAGTGCATTTGGTCCGATTTGATATAACAAAGCAATGGCATTACCGATAGCATATACTGTCATTGAAAGGGTGCCTAATTGAACAATAAACGTTTGCGTTAACAGTTTTCCACCATTGAAAAATATCTGTTCTGCAGCAAACGGAAGACCAATAAACATCACTTTCTTGAGAATAGACATATCTATTCTGAATGCACTTTTTATCCGAAAACGGATCGTCTCATTATATTTTAAGACATAAATTAATGAAGCAACCATTCCCAAAACTCGTGCTAGAATCGTTGAAACCACGAGTCCTTCCACACCCATTTTAAAAATCGTAATAAGCATAACATTTAGAATCGTATTCGTTAAATTCATGATTAATGATAAATTTAAGCAAGGTTTTGTCTCTCCGACACCTCTTAAGGCCCCCGTCACCGCTTGAAAGATCGCGATTAACGGATATGAAAGACAGCTGCCGATGAGATAGATTCTTGCGTTTTGAAACACGTCTGCTTCCGCTTTACCAAATAACATGTTTAGGATAGGTGTATGAAAAATAATTACAAGAGCGCTGATTAGGACTGAAAATATGGTACAGGCAGATATCGCTTGGGTAGCTGTTTTAGACACCATCGCTGAGTTACCGCTGCCTTTATATTGGGCCACAATAACGGTACCACCTGTTGCCACAGCAATAAATACATTGGCCAAGAAAATATTCAATGAATCTACCATACTCACCGCGCTGACTGCAGCTACTCCTGCAGAACTGATCATCGCTGTATTTAATAAACTCATTAAGATTAAAAAGGCCTGGTCTACAAAAAGGGGCAAGATGATTGCAAATATTTTCTTGTAATCTATCGATTCGCCAGTAAAATACTTATCTAATATAGATACCGTTCTATGCCTAATATTCAGTTCTAATTTATTCATTACACGACACTTCTTTAATGGATTATTGGAAATCAACGACAATATTTGTAAAATGAACTTTGATTATTATACCACGAATTGGAAGAGAGTATAGTGTTTTAATTTGACTCTCGCCAAGGGCTGTCAGAATCTCAAATTTGCCTTTCTTCTATTATCGCTGCGTTCGAAGTTCGATCCGACGAATTTTTCCTGAATCTGTTTTAGGTAGTGCCTCGATATATTCAATCACCCGTGGATATTTATATGGCGCCGTTAATTTTTTTACAAATCCCTGCAATTCCTTGGTTAGCTCCATTGTACCGGAAATCCCTTCTTTCAATACAACAAATGCTTTGACAATGTTTCCTCTGATTGGGTCCGGTAAAGCGACTACCGCGCACTCTTTCACCGATTTATGTTTCATTAAAGCATCTTCCACTTCAAAAGGTCCAATCGTATAGCCAGAGCTGATGATTACATCATCTTTTCTTCCTTGGAACCAATAATAGTTATCCTCGTCTTTAAATGCCCGGTCACCCGTTAAAAAGTATTGATTATTATAAGAAGCCGCCGTTGTCTCAGGATTTTTATAATACTGTTTAAATAATGCTGGAAAATCGCTTTTAATTGCAATCGTCCCAACTTCCTTTATAGGAGCAGGTTGGCCATTTTCATCAACCACTTCAATAAATTCTGATAACAGCGGCTGCCCCATTGAGCCTAATTTTTTCTCATCTATATTTAAGTTGGCAATCAGTAACGTACTCTCCGTCTGACCGTACCCATCCCGAATCAGGATGTTAAATTGATTTTTAAACACATCGATGACTTCACGATTAAGTGCCTCTCCTGCGGAAACAGCAGTATGTAATGGCGATAGAACGAAGTTTGAAAGGTCATCTAATTTCGCCATCATCCGATATTCAGTAGGTGTGCAGCATAATACATTTACTTTGTTATTTTGAAGAAGCCGTAAATATTTATGAGGATTGAACCTGCCATGATAGATAAAACCTGTTGCCCCTGAACCCAATATCGATAAAAATGGACTCCAGACCCATTTTTGCCACCCTGGGGAAGCTGTGGCCCAAACCAGATCCTCTTCACTAATATTCAGCCATTTTGAAGCGGCAATTCTTAAATGAGCATATCCCCAACCATGGCTATGGACAACCCCTTTTGGCTGCCCGGTTGTCCCAGATGTATAAGCTAAAAAAGCATAATCCTCACTCAGTGTTTCTACATCGATAAAGGTTTCTGATTCCTCTTCGATTAACGCTTCTAACGAGAGCCAATTGGGTACTTCTTGACCGAACGCGATTTTATATTGTAAAAACGGTGTTTCCTCGTTAATATTTTCAAATTCTTTTACCAAATCAGAATATGAAATGACGGCTTTAGCTTCAGAATGATTTAAGCGATAAACTAAATCCTTTGCCCGAAGCAATTCTGAAGTAGGACTAATGACAAGCCCTGCCTTTAAACATGCTAAGTAGATGACGTAAGATTCAATAAGACGAGTGGTCATTACGACAACCCGATCACCTTTCTCTAATCCTAATTTAGTTAACCCATTGGCAAGTTTATTTGCTTTCGTGATTAACTGAGCATAAGAAATCGTTTTTGTTTCCCCAAGTTCATTTTCCCATCGCAAGGCAATTTTATCTGAGGCATGCTTTGAGATTTCACTTGCTAAATTAAAGTGTTCTGGTGCGATCAATGATTTCAATTCCACTTTAATCAAACTCCAATCTTGATAGTATTAGTGGGTTCCCTATGGAACTCTGCCTGTAAGAAATACCCAAAGATATTAGTATCTGGTATTAAAACAAGCTATTAAAATAATATTCACTCTTACAATAATATCACTTTAAAAATCATTGTAAATTATTTAGATTCATAAATCCTGACCAATACCAGGGTTTAATATCTGGTCATAATCTAACTACATTCTCTTACAAATAAAAAAGCCAACAAAATATATAGTTGGCTTCAAATAATAAACTTATTCAAATAACGGACTTACTGCTTTTTCATTATGAATCCGATCGATTGCCTCTACTAGCAATGGAGCGACTGATATCGTTTTGATTTTGCTAATGACTTTATCTTCAGGTAACTGAATTGTATTCGTCACCACTAATTCCTTAATTGGTGATGCTTCAATTTTTTCGATCGCCTTGTCTGTAAAAACAGGATGAGTACATCCTGCATAGATTGCCTTAGCCCCATTTTCTGCTAGTGCCTTAGCTGCTAACGTAATAGTTTCTCCTGTATCAATTAAATCGTCAATAATAATCACATTTTTTCCTTCAACATTACCAACTACATTAGTGGTTTCGACACCATTTTCTTCAAATCTTCTTTTATCGATCAGAGCAATTGGAGCATGTAATAGGTTGGCCACTTTCCTCGCTCTGCCGATGCTGCCGTTATGAGGCGCCACAATAACAATATCTTCCAATCCCTTTTCCTGAAAATACTGTCCAAGGATTGGAACACCATATAGATGTTCAACAGGGATATCAAAGAAACCTTGAATTTGTGATGTGTGGAGGTCCATTGTAAGAATTCTAGTTGCTCCAGTAGTTTCTAAAAGGTTAGCGACTAGTTTTGCCGTAATTGGCTCGCGCGAACGTGCCTTTCTGTCTTGCCGTCCATACCCATAGTATGGAATGACAACATTGATTACTCCAACTGATGCTCTTTTTAAGGCATCAATCATAATGAGGAGTTCCAAAATATTATCATTAACAGGGTAGGAAGTAGATTGAACGATATATACTTCACTGCCTCGAACACTTTCTTCTATATGGATTTGAATCTCTCCATCACTAAAATGAGATACTGAACTTTTGCCTAACTCACAGCCCAATAGCTCTGCCATCTCTGCTGCTAGCTTTTGATTTGAATTCAATGAAAAAAGTTTAAATCTTTTGTTTTGTTGGTATGTCACTTTAGATCCTCCACACTATTTCAATTTCTGTAGTTAATTTTTTAATCCTCACTTATTTTACTATATTCAACGCTACAATGGTAGGAATTCGAAATATCCATACACTCTTTTCAACGAGTTTTAGAAGCATGGATTGTCCCAAACTATTTGAAAGATAGTAAACGTGTGGCACCTGTAACTAATTCATGGATAATTTTACTAGCGGATACTTCGTTTTGTAATAGTCTTGTTGCCTGACCTGCCCATAATGACATATATTCGGGATTATTTTGCAAAGTTGCTTCTCTACGAATATCATTTGTCAGGGTATTTTGGGTTGGGAAATCAGCTGGAGAGATATTGGCGTCATGGTACGTTTGAATAAAAGCATTGTTGATTCCCCTCGCTGGACGGCCGGAAAATACTTTCGTTATAACCGTACTTTCTTCTGTACTGTTGATTAGTGATTGTTTATATACAGGATGTGCTCCCGACTCAAGGGTCGTTAAGAAAGCGGTCCCCATTTGCACCCCCTGCGCACCTAAAGCTAATGAGGCAACTAGGCCGCGACTATCCATTATTCCCCCTGCAGCAACAACCGGCACCGTAACAGCATCCACGATCTGAGGAACAAGTGAAAAGGTTCCGATTGCTGCACCATGGGTGTTTTTTTCAATTTCAAAAGTTCCTCGATGACCACCAGCGTCACTCCCCTGGGCAATGATAATATCTGCCCCACTATCCTCAGCAAGTTTCGCTTCACGAACGGTGGTTACCATGGTAGTAATGATGATGTTATGTTGCTTTGCGATTGTCATTTGACCTTTGGGAAGGACACCGAATGCAGTTGAAATGACAGGTACGTTTTCATCGATTAATACTTCAAATTGTTCCTCAAAAAAGTTGTTTGTTACGAGTTGTTGTTCTGTGAATTCAATCCCTAATTTCCCTCTAATGTCATTAAGTACCTTCTGTGACTCTTCTACTCCTTCATATTGATCTTTCAAATTTGTACAAAACAAGTTCACGGCAAATGGCTTTGTTGTCCGATCCTTAATTTCCCTGATAGCTTTTCTTATTTCCTCCGGTTTCATATAGGCCGCACCCAAAGTCCCTAACCCACCAGCGTTAGATACACTAGCAACGAGATCCACGGTTGTAGGACCTCCAGCCATTCCAGCTTGGATAATTGGATAGGCAATATCCAGTAGGTCACATAGTTTTGTGTTTAATTTCATAGAAATCTTCCTTTCTCCTAACAATCCATTTTATTGTTCGTTATGTATGAAGGGATAGTATTCTTTTGGCCCAATCCCAATAACGTTTTCCTCTACTACTATATAAACACAATTAGTGCAAAAGTGTCAGAAACTTTTTCTTAGCGCCTTTTTTGAGCCCGCTTTTCGTGTTTGCATAAACAAGTTGTCAAGCAACTGCATACATTAATATCGAACAACCATAGACAGACAGGGGGTGAATTTATATGAGTCCTAATCATTCTTGCTATGGGATTTTTGGAATTTTTCTTGGATTTTTAACAGGTGCCATTTGGTTATTGTTTGTAGTATTGGGCTGGGTCACTATGTTGCTTGGAGTAATCGGCCTAAGTGGTCTAATTGTTACCGTTCTAAACTTCCTTATCGCTGTAATTGGTTTCCTAGCATTCCTTATCTTCGGATTATACGTATTCAAGAGGGCGTGGCATCACTGTAAGTGAAATAGCATTCAGGATTAATCCAGCTTGGAATTATTAATTTGTGCAAGAAACCAATACTGGATAACAGTCTCTTATTAGAGGCTGTTCTTTTCATTACTTGTATACAAATAAAAAAAGCGGGCAACTAGGGCTTTAACCAGCCCTGTTGTCCCGCTTTTTTAATTAGAATTTTGTATGATAGTTATCGATTTCCCATGAGTGAACTGCTGTACGGTAGCTATCCCATTCTGATTTCTTCAATGAAACATACTCGCTGTATACATGCTCTCCTAGTGTTTTAGCAGCAATCTCACCTGATTCTAATGCTTTGATTGACTCTGCTAAGCTACCAGGCAGGTTATCAATACCCAGGAAGGCTCTTTCCTCTTCCGTCATATGGAAGATATCCTCATTAATTGGAGCTGGCGCTTCTAATCCTTGTTCGATTCCATCTAAACCTGCTGCAGCAATAACAGCAAACGTTAAGTAAGGGTTTGCGGATGGATCTGGACAGCGTAATTCCACACGTGTCGCCAAACCTTTCTTGGCTGGAATACGAATTAGTGCTGAACGGTTAGAAGCAGACCAAGCGATATAACAAGGTGCTTCATAGCCTGGCACTAAACGCTTGTAAGAGTTGACTAGCGGGTTTGTTACAGCCGTAAAGCTCTTCACGTTTTCTAGAACACCAGCAATAAATTGGTAGGCTTTGTCCGACAATTGTAACTCATCTGAAGGATCGAAGAAGGCATTTTCACTTCCTTCAAAGAAAGACATGTTGACATGCATTCCAGAACCGTTGATTCCAAATACTGGTTTCGGCATAAATGTAGCATGCAAACCGAATTTCTTCGCAACCGTCTTGACGACCCATTTATAGGTAGTTGATAGGTCAGCTGCCGTTAATACATCAGCATACTTAAAATTAATTTCATGTTGACCTTCTGCAACTTCGTGGTGAGATGCTTCAATCGTAAAGCCCATTGCTTTTAAGGCACGGTAAATTTCTAAACGAACGCGCTCGCCAAGATCATGTGGAGATGGCTCGAAATAGCCTGCTTTATCACTAAGTTCTTCCGTTGCATACCCATTTTCATCCGTTTTAAAAAGGAAAAACTCTAACTCAGGACCAACTGAAATGGTGTAACCATGATCGGCAGCACGATCCACCGTTTTCTTCAGCACATTTCTTGTATCTCCTTCAAACATTGTTCCGTCTGGGTTCTTAACAGAACATAAGAATCGTGCTTCCGCATAACCCTCTTCAACAGTCCAAGGAAGAACCGCAAAAGTAGTTAAATCTGGTTGAAGATAAAGGTCAGATTTATTAATAGGTGAAAAACCTTTAATCGAAGAACCATCAAACATCATTTTACCTTCTACGACATCTTCTAGTTGTTCAACTGTTACAGTAACGTGCTTTAAAATCCCTTCTATATCTACAAATTGCAAGTGTAATAGTTCAACACTTTTTTCGTTGATCGTTTCTTTAATTTGTTCTAAAGTTGTTGCAACTCCAGGTGCGTTTGAAAATAATGTTTTTGTCATGTTATATTACCTCGCAATTTCATGTTATATTTTGTTACATCAATAAATAGATTATATTTTAAAAAACATAGTTTGACAATCTTTTTTAGTAAATTTTTTGAATATTTATGCTGTTTTTTTAGTAAGCGTTTTCATGTTTTAGGCATTAGAAGGAAGTTTTTTCAATCTATATGGGTTTTCCAATTTATAAATATACAAAAAAATGTATAATGTTCGTTACAAAAAGATGTCTGACACGAGCTATTAGAGTATGTAATAGGTTGACCATTTTTCTTGGATAAGAAATAAGTCATATAATAAAGTGAAAACCCTCTATCCGCTGATAGAGGGTTTTCACTTTATTATGATGCTTTTTGGATATCTATGTTTTTTCCTTCTTTACGCATCTTATTAAATTCAGCAGTCGCTGTGAATAGGACGTCTGTGGATGAGTTCAGCGCCGTTTCGAAAGAGTCTTGTAAAACTCCGATGATAAAGCCTACCCCAACTACCTGCATAGCCACATCTGCTGGAATTCCGAATAAGCTGCATGCTAGAGGAATAAGTAATAAGGAACCACCAGCAACCCCTGAAGCACCGCAAGCACATACAGCTGAGAGTACGCTGAGGATGATTGCTGTAGGTATATCCACCTGAATTCCTAATGTATGAACCGCTGCAAGTGTCAAAACAGAAATCGTAACAGCTGCACCAGCCATATTGACGGTGGCGCCTAGTGGAATTGATACAGAATAGGTATCCTTATCTAATCCTAGTTTTTCACATAATCTCATATTGACTGGAATGTTTGCAGCCGAGCTACGTGTAAAAAATGCTGTAATACCGCTTTCCTTTATGCACTTAAAAACAAGCGGGTATGGGTTCTGACGAATGGCCGCAAACACAATGATTGGATTAACAACAAGTGCCACAAAGACCATGCAGCCTATCAAAACTAAAAGTAATTTTCCATAACTTAGTAAAGATTCAATTCCATTTGTCGTAATAGATTCTATGACTAGGCCCATGATCCCAAATGGTGCAAACTTTATGACCCATGTAACTACTTTGGATACTGCATCTGAAAAATTAGAAATCATTGTTTTAGTCGTATCCGGAGCATTTTTCAAAGCCACACCAAGGACTATAGCCCAAGCTAGAATACCAATATAGTTCCCATTAAATATGGCCTTCACTGGGTTATCTACAACGTTCATCAGTAATGCTTTGAGCACCTCTACCACACCACCAGGAGCTGCCAACTCCTCAGCACCCTTTGCAAGTGTTAAACCTACAGGAAAAATAAAGCTTACAATAACAGCAATTAATCCAGCTAAAAAGGTTCCTAGAAGGTATAAGAAAATGATGGACTTCATATTCGTTTGGTGACCACTCTTGTGTTGAGCGATGGCTGACATAACTAAGAAGAGAACCAAAACTGGTGCTATTGCTTTTAAAGCACCTACAAACAAAGAACCTAATATCACAACGGGTTTTGCTGCTTCTGGGATCGTTACAGCCATGATAACACCAATAATTAAACCTACAATTATTTGTTTTACTAGACTCATTTGATTCCACATGTTCATTAGTTTTTTCAAGATATATTCCCCCACTTGTTTAAGATAATATTGCAACATTCATTGGCCATTTAGATGTATAAGTTCAATCTCCACTTAATCAACTAAACTATTTTCTAATTAATAGTATTATAAAGAATATTTAGATATATTACAATAGTATTATTTTTGTTAAATCGTAGTATAAAATAAAAATTAGCAACTGTTCTCAAATGTGGGTGACATCAGATGAACTGGTTTTCAATTGATCCATCTAAGTAAATAGAGTAATAGTAATGATTTAAATTGTACTGCTGTGAGTTTTCACGAAATATCCTGTTCCACTTCTTTTCTTGAGATAAGATATTTTTCACCTCACTCACATTGTTTGTTATTTGACTATATTAACTTATTAATTTACATGAATCAAGTAATATTTTAAGATAAAACACGAACGTTGATAAAAAAATATTAAAAAATGTTCGTTTTTAATTAAATGTAGATTCCGTTGAATATTGAACTAAAGAATATAAATGTACACAGAAAAAGAGAATTCAGTGTAGAATAACTATTATGAAGTGGAGGTCGTAAAATGAAAAAAGTGATTATTTATTCCCAAGAGACGTGCCCACCTTGTCATGCGGAAAAACTATGGTTAAAAGAAAATGGGATTGAGTTCGAAGAAAAAGATATTCGTAAAAACGATCAATATCTGCAAGAACTTATTGAACTAGGTGCTTCTGCTACACCAGTAACCATTATCAAAGACGAAGATAGCGAAGAGTTCATCCTAGGATTTGATCAAGCTAAATTCGCTGAATTATTTGGGGTTTAATGTCTGTAATAAGTTAAAGTTATAAAACAAAAAAATGGCATGCGTCAATTCGCATGCCATTTCGTGAGTCAATTTGTATTCGTGCACCTCAAAACGGTACCTTTAACTAACACGAGCAAGTGCTTTTTGAGAAATATATTTCCTTTCCAAGGAACCTCTCAGTTATAAAGAAATATAGATTTTATTCTCCTACTATCTTCGCGTTCTTCAGCATCTCCTCTGTTAAGGTGATTCCTTCCTCCTTAGCAGCTTTTTTGTTGATAAACAGCTCAAGGTTTTCCGGGAAGCCAACTGGAATTTCGTTAGGTTTCTTTCCTTTGAGAATTTCCACAGCCATTTTACCGGTAGAGTAGCCTAGATCGTGATAGTCAAATCCATAAGATGCGAAGGTTCCACGTTTTACAGAATCGCCTTCACCGACAAAGGTTGGGATATCTTGGGCGTTGGCTACAGTTATAACCGATTCTAGGGCAGAAACAACGGTGTTGTCCTTTGGAATGTATAATACGTCCGCACGCCCTACCATTGACTCGGCTGCTTGTTTTACTTCGGTACTAGCAGTTATGGTTGTTTCAATCGCCTCCAGCCCTGCTGCCTCTATTGCGGTTTTCGCGTGTTTAACATTTACAACAGAGTTGGGTTCACCATTGTTATATATGATGCCTACCTTCTTGGCATCGGGGATAAATGTTTTAATTGCAGCAATCGTATTCTTTATCGCATCTGGGTGCGTATCAGATGTGCCTGTTGCATTCCCGCCTGGCTTTTCCAGGCTTTTGACAAGTTCGGCCCCAACTGGATCAGTAATGGCGGTAAACAATATTGGAATATCCTTCGTCTGCTTAACCACCGCCTGAGCACTAGGGGTGGCGATAGCCAAAATAAGGTTATTCTTGTCTGCAACCAATTTTTGGGCAATAGACATATTATTGTTCATATCTCCCTGGGCATTTTGGTAATCAAGCTTCAAGTTCTTCCCTTCTTCATAGCCGGCATCCTTTAGAGCCGCGATAAAACCCTCTCGTGCAGCATCAAGTGACGGATGCTCAACAATTTGCGTAATGCCTATTTTCACCACTTTCTCGTTTTTGTCCTTTGTCTGTCCGCCAGTTTCCTTACTTCCCCCTCCACATGCCGAAAGCAACAATAATACCCCACAAAATAATAACGCTAAACTCTTTTTCATCTGTTATTCCTCCCCAAATCAAACCACTATATATGTATTCTCATCTCGCAAGATAAAGAAAACGGTTTCTTTTATCATCATCATAAACTTTTAAAAATTTATAATATTCAGATTTTACCACATAAAGTAAATGTGGGACAATATTAATTTCAAGTAAAAGAAGTTTAATTGTGATTTACAAATTAATAACAAGGAAATTTTTCTTAACACCGAAATAAACCCACGGCACAATCCAATTGCTGGATGTGTTTGCACTATTCGAATTTACCATTAACTCTCAATCTATTAATTTTTCTAGCATAGTTTTTTAAAACAACATTACTACCTGAGATTGGGAAGGAATTTCATATTTCCCCAGCCGTATCAAGTTTAAAGCTCTTGGACCAATCTAAATAGCTGATTGGGCCAAGGGCTTTTTCATTTATTTATGTCCAATAAAATTCCACTCGTTCTTCATTCAATCTAGCTTACATCTACAAAGCTCTTTATGCGAAACGATAGTAAATCAATAGAAAGGTCGCAAGAACAAAAATGAAGTTTAAAAATACAAAGATAAACTGATCTGTTTTTGATTTATGCATTTTAATGGGAGGGTTATAGAATGAAACCCCCTCAATAATGAAGATGACTAAAACAACGTGAATCATGAAATGGCCAATGACTTCTGTCATTCCAAAGAGCATCGTGGTTGAGATAAAAATGCCTGTTACTACAAAACCAAGCACTCGATTTAAAATACCGACAACCAATAAATAACCAACGACAAACTCTATAAATGCGGCCATCACAACAAATAATCCTGGTTCAAAGCCAAATGTAGGTACATGATGGTTTGTGATTATATCTAATGCCATACCTGGGTAAACCCATTTTTCAACAGCTACCCAGCTAAGCGATAGTCCTGTTCCTAGATAGAGAAATGGAAACCCTGCCTGCTCCAGCTTTGTATTTCCTACTAATAAAACACCAATGATAGCTACATAAAATCCGTAGTCTAACATATAAAAAATGCCATGATGGATGGTAACATAAATAAATAATCCTAATAAAATCGAAGCACCAATTTTTGTCGAGATATGATGCGGAATCAATAATAATCCAATGGTAATCCACGTCAATACAATAATATAAGTGCTGCTAACATGAAACTCAGGCGCAAAAAGTGTTCCATTTACCATTTGAATTATTAGTGCAATAGCGGTCCCGTATTTTAGTAGATACCGAGAATACTTTCTTAAACTGGAGAGTCTATCCTCCAGTTTTTTCACTGGTCCCCATTCAGTCATTTTCGGAATGATCAAGGTTAATGCAGCTAAAACAATGGCCGCAACTAGCGTTAAAAATATAAACATCGGTGATAATATATGATCAATAGACTCCTTATGTGGCACTACTTTTGTGAACCACTTCACATGAGCATGTGCATAAAATGGTGTCATAATAAGCCCCAGTGTTAATAGTATCTGAAATATCTTTTTCATCAGTAATCCCCCTAAATATATAAACAACATGAACATAGTGATAATATACATGATAAATCATTATCCTATCCGCCCTATTATTGAACATTTTGTGAAATATTTCACAAAAAATAAGTCCTAGAATTAAAAAGACCGAACATGCAGCAACATGTCCGATCCAGATTATTTTTATATCTTCAAAAAAAATCGACTACTATCACACTACAACGCTAAAATTATAAATACCTCACTCAATCCTTTTAATCTACAAAAACACCCCAACCGTCAGAATAACCACCATGTGGTTTGCTTAAGTTATTTAAATTATTCTGGATTTTAACTATTTCATTATAATTTAATAACATCCTTTTAGAGCAACAACATGCCCACTCGTCAGTTTCGTCGTCTTGATCTAAGAAACAATTGAATCCTTCTTCTTTTAGTACTTGTGTTAATTTTTCTCCTGTTGTTTGATCAGGTACAGCAACAAAAAATTCCACTGATTGTTGTTTTTTAAAATCTAATCCCTCTTTATATAGACTTCGTAAAGCATCTCCATCAGCATCATTAGGAAATTTCATTCTTTTCCCTCCAAATTCTAGTACATTCACTGTTGTCATTATAATTCACTTATTTCTTTTCGACAAACCAGAAAGCTGACAGGGATACTTATTTTATCAAAATTAGATAAGCTACTTTTATTCGTTTAGCAAGTAATCAACTGATCTATTCTACTCCCGGAAACCATCCAGGTGAATGAATAATGGCCTGCCAAAGGGGATCTGGTACTTCCAGTTCGTGCTGATGATTCTTATTTATTTTGGTGACAATTTCAGATTCTCTACCTTGTTCCACTTTTTGCACCCACTCAGGATCAATAATTAGTTCACGTGCCAATGCGATTAAAGGGACTCCTGTTTCGTATGCTTTTAAGGCATCATCAGCTGTATAAATCGAACCGACACCGATTACTGGAACTCGGTCACCTGCAAGCTCCTGAATGATTTCAAGACGTGAACGTGTATCCTCAACTCCCCGTTTAGGTGTTGATCTAAAATCCTGCAATGAAACATGAAGGTAATCAAGGTCTTTTTCTGCAAGTGTATCTATTAGTGCGAGTGTGTCAGCCATTGTGATCCCAGGTGTTTCAGGTTCCTCAGGGGAAAAACGATAGCCAACCAAGAAAGGCTCTTTCCCATATTCAGCAACAACTCTTTTTACTTCATCAATAACCGCTAGAGGAAAAGTTAGACGTTTTTCAAGAGTCCCACCCCATCGGTCTACACGACGATTAGAATGAGGGGAAAAGAATTGCTGAATCAGGTACCCATTGGCACCGTGTAATTCAACACCATCATAACCTGCTTCAATGGCTCGTCGAGTGGTTTCTCCAAAATCGCGAATAATGGATTCGATCTCTGTTTCAGTCAATGCCCGGGGTACAGGTTTTCCTGCAACTTCTGAAGGAACTGCACTAGCACTTACCACATCACCATCTACTAATTCAGGTGGAACCTGGCGTCCGCCATGGAAGATTTGCAAAATCGCTTTTGCGCCCTTCTCTTTAATCGCTGATGCCACACGACGCAAACTTGGGATCATCTCATCTCGGTCTCCACCAAATTCACCATGAAATCCTTTACCATTCCTGGTCACATAGGTACATGCTGTAATGACCATTCCGACACCATTGGAACGTCGTTGATAATACTTGACCTCCGCATCTGAGACGGTCCCGTCAGGATTTGATGAGAAATTGGTCATGGGTGCCATGACAATGCGATTTTTTAATTGAATCCCCTTTCCTATCGTAAATGACTCAAATAATGGTGCATATTTTACATTCATCATACTTTACTCCTCCACCTTGTTCATTAATTTTTAAATTGGAAATTACTTTGCCCAATCTACAACTTCATCCTATAGTTTACCGTTTCGTTCAAAGCAAATTCCTACCATATTAAGTGTGCTTTAAAATTAATTCTGTCAAAGCTTCTTTTGGTTGGAAGCCGATAACCTTTTCTACTTCAACACCGTCTTTGAAAAGAATCAACGTTGGAATGCTCATGACGCCAAATGCCCGTGTTGTTTCTGGGTTCTCATCTACATTAAGTTTGATAATCCCAACTTTATCACCGATTTCAGCATCGATTTCCTCCAATACAGGTGCAATCATTTTACAAGGGCCGCACCATGGCGCCCAAAAATCTACTAACACCAAACCCTCTTTCATTTCTGAAGCAAAAGTTTGATCTGTAACGTGTGAAATAGCCATTATTTTTTCCTCCAATTTAATTTAATATTTTTGGCTCTTTTTAGGCTCATTGTGAATTTTGGCACTATGTTGATTGGAGCGGAAGGCGCGAGACTCCTGCGGGAAAAGAGGGTCAAGGGAGACACCCGCAGGCGCAAAACGCCGAGGAGGCTCCCGGACCGCCCGCGCGGCGCTGAGCGCCTGGAGCGGAAATCAACATACAAGTTTAACATAGCTATATTTTTTAAAAACTTTATTTTTCTCTCAGACAAATATTTAATAATTACCTTTTTGCATCTAAATCCCTAATTCTGTTTCCACTGATTTTATATTCAGATTTCTTATTATTCACTTTTGGAATTTTTTTACTAGATGCTAATTTCGCAGATAATTCCATAAACCACTGCTCATCTTTAAAAAGTAAAGCTAAATCTATTAAAGCTAAAAGCTCACTTTCATTTCTACCTGTTAACTCTGGCAGCTTTTCAGCCCGTTTATTTAGGATCCAAATCGATTTTCCAATCACTTTTTCATTGTCACTGTCGACCACATTTACTTGAAGCATTTCTTTGTGAGAGTCTACGGTTTCAACATACCCTTGAATCAGTTCTCCATCTTTTGACCTTCCATGTACCCAATCCCCATTTTCAAATCGATTGTTATCGGCCATCGTCATCTACACCCCTTAAATGTTATAAAAAAAGTTACAGTTTGGTTTTTAAAAAAAGTATATCATCAATATCGTGTCATACTGTAATAAAATAATATACAGAATACATGAAAGAAAAAACTAAATCATGTGCAACGTTTAATTTTTTCTAAAACAGTACTAAGAGTAATATTCTCTAAATATTTTTCAAAATACAATTCAGCATCATTGAAAATTTGATCCATAACCACCTGGGTATTAGACGATATCACACATTTTTGGTCCGGATCACCTGTGCACCAGTTTGGTTTTAGGCTTCCGCGTGAAACTATCCGATAAATATCTGCCAATGATACCTCTTGAGAGTTACAGTCGAGAATATAACCACCGCCGATACCTTCTTTTGTTTTAACAAATCCATGATTTCGCAAACAGCTCATGATTTTCCGAATCCGTGCGGCGTTTGTACAAACATTGGTAGCGATTGACTCACTGCTTGCCATATGATCTGGTAAATAAGCTAAATAGACTAAACTATGGACGGCTATCGTAAAATCACTATTCACTTTAATGCTTCCTCCTCAAGAAGATTAATGTAATTTTAATATTTACAGTTTATAAAGTCAACAAAAAATAACTCAATATTAATAATTTCCACTATAGCCTTTTAAATTCGCGAAAATTGTTTTTGGCAATTAAAAAATTTAGTTTAATTTTATTCATTTTTTAGAAGAAGCACACTGTAGCATTTCATAAAATAATTTCCTAATGGTTACATTATAATAATAAAACTAGGGGGGTTTAGCATGACGACTTCGAGCCGAGCACCTATTACTTCATCAGAATTAGCAAATTTGTGGATGGCTTATCAAGAAAAAACCATGATGCTTAGAGTATTGGAACATTTTATCGAGCACTCCGATCTTGAAGGAAAACAACTGTTACAGTCGTATTATAATGGTGCCGCCAAAAACATTGAGATGATTAAAAGTATTTTTCAACAAGAAGGCGCAGTAATTCCAATTGGTTTTACAGAAAACGATGTAAATAAAAGCGTTCCAAAGTTATTTGATTTTATGTTCGATATTATGTATTTACATTTGATGACTAAAGTGGAAATGAGCCTTTATGCACTTTTCACAGGCATGTCCTATCGAAAGGATATTGAAGATTTATTTATCGGAATGACAGCTGAATCACAATCAATGAACAGCCAAGCAACGCAATTCCTTTTAGAAAAAGGGGTACTAGTACGTCCACCTTTTGTATCAATGCCAAAACAGGTAAATTTTGTACAGGATAAAAATTATATGGATGGGTTTACTTGGTTTAGTGAATCTAGATCCCTGAATACTGTTGAAGTTTCTCTTATCCATCATGCAATTGAAACTAACCTTGTAGGGATGCAATTAATGATTGGATTCGCTCAAGTTGCTTCTGATAAAGAGGTTCAAAAATATCTTACCAAAGGAATGGAATTGTCCCAAAAAATCGAAATAGATTTAGGTGAATTCTTACGCAAAAGTTATATTGAGCCCCCAGCTACTCATGCTGGAAAAGCAACAGCGTCAAAAACTGCGCCATTTTCTGACAAATTGATGATGTACAATACCAATTTGTTAGCTTCATTTGGGCTCGGAAGTAATGCATTAGGCAGTGGATTTTGTTTACGGAGTGACTTGCCGGCTAAAATGTCTTTTAATGCAAAAAATATTTTCACTTTTGCTCAAGATGGGGGAAAGATTATGATCAAAAATGGCTGGATGGAAGAACCACCACAGATTGAGGATCGAAATCAATTAACCAAATAATTATTATTTTAGAACAGCAAAACTAACCTTAAAAAAGGCTAGTTTTTTTCTTTCTAAAGTGCATTCTTTATTTTTTGATTAATTAATTTAAAAATCTTCTACTTCGCCTTTATTTTTAAATAATAAACATTGTCAATTAATAAACATCTATTTCGCAGGAACTTGTACTTTAACTCATAAAAAAGAGACCTGAATTCAATAATGTGATGAATCAGGTCTTTGATTAAACTCTACAATTATTTTGGTAATAAGGATTTCCCCATCAAATAACGGTCCACTTCATGTGCAACCTGACGTCCTTCGTTGATGGCCCAGACAATAAGACTTTGCCCTCTTCTTGCATCTCCCGCAGCAAATACACTTTCTACGTTTGTTCTGTACTCACCGTATGCTGCTTCAATCTTTTGATTGGCAGCTTTTACACCAAATTGGCTTAAAAGCGGCTGCTCCGTTCCCTCAAATCCAATCGCAATAAACACAAATTGAGCGGGCCATACTTTTTCTGTACCTGGTATTTCTTTAAAATAGAACCGACCTTCATCGTCTTTCAATTTTTCCATTTGAATGGTGTGAAGTTCTTTTAAGTTGCCGTTTTCATCCGCCACCATTTTCTTCGTTTGGATAGAATACTGACGTGGATCTTCACCAAACTTTGCTTCTGCCTCTTTATAGGCATAGTCCATAGTAAAAACATTAGGGTAGGCTGGCCACATATTACCTGAATTACGAGTCTCTGGTAACTGAGGATGTTTACCAAACTGAACCACACTTCGGCAGTTTTGGCGCAGGGCTGTGGCTACACAGTCCGCTCCTGTGTCGCCACCGCCAATGACGATGACGTCCTTACCTTCCGTATTGATGAACTGACCATCTTCAAAATTCGTATCCAAATAACTCTTCGTCGCTTTAGATAGGTATTCCATTGCGAAATGAATCCCTATCGCCTCGCGACCTTCAATCACTAGTTCACGCTGTTTTTGCGCACCTGTACATAGAATCACGGCATCGAATTGTGCTTGCAGTTCTTCAGCCGAAATATCTTTTCCAACCTCGGTATTGGTAACAAACTTGATACCTTCTTGGGTCAATAAGCTGATTCGACGCCCCACCACTTCTTTATCAAGCTTCATATTTGGAATGCCATACATAAGTAATCCACCAGCACGGTCTGAACGTTCAAAAACCGTTACTGAGTGACCTGCTTGATTTAGTTGATCTGCACTGGCCAATCCTGCAGGGCCGGAACCGATAATCGCTACTTTCTTCCCGGTCCGTGAAACTGGAATACGAGGCGTGATCCAGCCATTTTCAAAACCTTTATCGATAATTGCCTGCTCAATATTTTTAATCGTTACCGCTGGATCAGTAATAGCCAACGTACATGAACCTTCACACGGAGCTGGACAAACTCGCCCTGTAAACTCAGGGAAGTTATTCGTTTTTAGCAAACGATCGAGTGCTTCTTTCCAACGGCCGCGATAAACCAAATCATTCCACTCTGGAATAAGATTATGAATCGGACAGCCTGATGTTGCTCCCTGAATTTCCATTCCTATATGGCAGAAAGGAGTGGCACAATCCATGCACCGTGCTCCTTGTCTGCTTAAGGTTTGATCCGAGAAGGGAGCTGAATACTCTTTCCAGTCGCTTAAACGCGTAAGGGGATTTCGTTCTTTTCCTTTTTCTCGATTATATTCCATAAATCCTGTTGCTTTTCCCATCTTCCTCTCCCCTTTCTTAGCGTAGTACAGCTTCTGGCTGTTTAGGTGTATTTTTCTGTTTGGAAGAATTGGCTAAAAACGCACTCATAATCGCTTCTTCATCAGTTAGGCCTTTTTCCTTTTGCTTCTGAATTTGGTCCAACATGCGTTTATAGTCTTTTGGAATGACTTTGTTAAATTTTCTCACATGATTTTCCCAGTTCTCTAGAACACAGCCTGCTTTCACACTGTTCGTATAATAGAAATGATTTTGAATCATTTGCTTAAGTTCATTCGCATCGTTTTTCGTTAAAGATTCAATCTCAATCATCTCTTGGTTACATAACTTCTTAAAGGCATCTTGATCGTCTGCTAATACGTACGCAATTCCGCCAGACATCCCTGCCGCAAAGTTTTTGCCAACATCACCTAAAATAACAACGCGTCCGCCCGTCATATATTCGCAGCCATGGTCACCAATTCCTTCGACCACAACGTTCACACCACTATTACGGACCGCAAAACGTTCACCGGCACGTCCATTAATATACGCTTCGCCGCTTGTCGCACCATATAAAGCAACATTCCCAGCGATTACATTTTCGCCTGCCGATAGTTTAGAAGATTCGTCTGCTTGCACAATCAACTTTCCGCCCGATAAGCCTTTTCCAAGGAAATCGTTTACGTCACCCGAAATCTCTAATGTCACGCCTTTCGGAACAAAGGCACCGAAACTTTGACCTGCAGATCCAGTAAATCTAAGAGTAATCGTATTTTCAGGAAGTCCCTCTTCACCGTAACGCTTCGATACTTCACTTCCGACGATTGTTCCAACGACACGATTCACATTCGAAATCGGGAAGCTCGCATCTACTGGAATTCGATCTTGTAATGCTTGTTGAACCGCCGGCAAGATTTTTTGAATATCAAGTGAATCATCAATTTTATGATTTTGTGGAGTCTTGAACGTACGAACTCCTTCAGGTTGATGCAGCAATGGAGTTAAATCTAGATCCTTTGCTTTCCAGTGTGCTTTTGCACGGTCACTCATTTTCAAAACATCTGTACGGCCTACCATTTCGTCAACGGTTCTAAAGCCAAGCTCAGACATTAGTTCACGTACTTCTTGGGCAACAAAACGCATATAGTTTACGATGTAATCAGCTTCTCCTGTGAACTTTTTACGAAGCTCCGGATTTTGTGTAGCAATTCCAACCGGGCAAGTATCTAAGTGACATACGCGCATCATGACACATCCGAGCACGACAAGGGGTGCAGTCGCAAAACCAAACTCTTCGGCCCCAAATAAGGCAGCCATTACGACATCTTTTCCAGTCATTAATTTACCGTCTGTCTCAAGGACGACACGTTCACGCAAGCCATTAAGCATTAGCGTTTGGTGTGCTTCGGCAAGTCCAAGCTCCCATGGTAATCCCGTATGTTGGATACTTGTTTTTGGTGATGCTCCTGTTCCGCCGTCATAACCACTGATTACAATAACATCAGCTGCACCTTTCGCAACACCTGCCGCAATCGTTCCTACTCCGCCCTTGGATACGAGCTTAACGCTGATTCGGGCATCCCGATTCGCATTTTTCAAATCGTGAATCAGCTGTGCCAAGTCTTCAATCGAGTAGATATCATGGTGCGGCGGCGGTGAAATCAGCCCGACTCCTGGTGTAGAACCACGAACATCTGCCACCCATGGGTAAACTTTGTTTCCAGGCAGCTGTCCGCCTTCACCTGGCTTTGCCCCTTGTGCCATTTTAATTTGAAGCTCATCAGCATTGACAAGATAGTGACTTTTCACTCCGAAACGGCCTGAAGCAATTTGCTTCACAGCACTTCGGCGATTATCGCCATTTTCATCCAAGATAAAGCGGCTTGAATCTTCCCCGCCTTCACCAGAGTTGCTTTTTCCGCCCAAGCGATTCATCGCAATTGCCAAGGTTTCATGCGCTTCCTTACTAATGGATCCAAATGACATTGCTCCTGTTTTAAAACGACGAACAATGGAATCGACTGTTTCTACTTCCTCGATTGGTAAAGACGTTCTCGATTCATCAAATAAGAACAAATTCCGTAAGAATCCAATTCTCTCTTCATTTGCTAGCTTGGAATACTTTTTAAATAATTCGTAATCGCCTTTACGGCAAGCCCATTGCAGGGTATGAATGGTTCCAGGGTTAAACGCGTGATGTTCCCCTGTTTTTCTCCACTGGAAGTTACTTCCTGAATCTAATGTTTGATCATAAGAATCTGCGTAAGCCACTGTATGAAGCATTTTTGCTTCTTCGGCAATCGTATCTAAACCGATACCGCCGAGCTGAGAAACTGTACCAGTAAAGTAACGTTCAATGACATCTCCACTAATTCCAACTGCTTCAAAAATTTGCGCACCGCGATAGCTTTGAACGGTTGAAATTCCCATTTTGGACATGACTTTTACAACGCCCTCAGACATTCCTTTTACATACTTGCTGATTGCTTCCTCATATGTGAATGGTAAGCTTCCATCTAAGATAGCCTGCTTATATGTTGCGAACGGAAGATACGGATTGATGGCATCAACACCATAGCCAATTAAAGCGGCCAAATGATGAACTTCACGTACTTCCCCAGATTCAATAATGATGCTTGCTTTCGTTCTACTGCCTTCACGAATCAGATGCTGATGAAGGGCACTTGCAGCCAATAAGGAAGGAATCGCAGCTTCCTTCTGATTCATGTTACGATCAGATAAGATTAGTAGACTTACACCTTCAGAGATGGCAGCATCCGCCTCTTGGCAAATCCTGTCAAGACTACCTTCGATATCATCAGCGAACAGGATGTCAATTACCTTACTCTTAAAATCAACTGAATCCAATGATTTTAGCTGTTCCAGTTGGCTATTGGTAATTACCGGTGTATCCAGTTGAACTCGGCGGCAGTTTAATTCTGAAGGATTCAATATATTTCCTTCCGCCCCTAATAATGTCATCGTTGATGTGACAATTTCCTCACGAAGTGAATCAATTGGCGGATTGGTTACTTGAGCAAATAATTGCTTGAAGTAGTTAAACAAGGATTGAGCACGGTCAGATAAAACCGCTAATGGCATATCATTACCCATTGCTCCAATTGGATCTTTTCCTTCGCTCACAACAGGAACTAAATATTTTGATATATCTTCGTATGTGTAGCCAAATGATTTCTGGCGAACCAGAAAATCCGATAGAACCTCTTCTTCGTTCTGTCCATCGTCATTTAATCGAATCAGTTGCTCATCTAACCATTGTTGATAAGGAAGAGCTTCAGCCATCTCGGATTTTACTTCTTCATCCGAAATAATTCGGCCCTCTTCTAAATCAATCAAAAGCATTTTGCCTGGGCTTAAACGTTCTTTATATAATACTTTCTCGGGTTCGACATCGATGACGCCAACCTCTGACGAAAAAATAATATAATCATCATCAGTAACGTAATAACGAGCTGGACGAAGGCCGTTCCGATCTAATATTGCCCCTATTTGTTTGCCGTCCGTAAAGGAAATAGCTGTTGGACCATCCCAAGGTTCCATCAGGCAGCTATGATACTCGTAAAAAGCTCTCTTTTCCTTTGTCATATGCGGGTTTTCTGACCATGGTTCAGGTATCAGCATCATCGCAGCATGAGCAGGTTTCCGACCAGCTAACACCAAGAATTCAAGTGCGTTATCCAAAATCGAAGAGTCACTTCCATCTGTATCTAAGATTGGGAGCACCTTTTGCAGGTCCTCACCAAATGCTTCCGACACAAATTGCTTTTCACGCGCCTTCATCCAATGGACATTACCGCGAAGTGTATTAATTTCCCCATTATGGATCAGGTAGCGGTTTGGATGAGCTCTTTCCCAGCTAGGGAACGTATTTGTACTAAAGCGGGAATGCACTAAAGCGAAAGCCGATACAAAACTCTTATCCTGTAAATCAAGGTAAAACCTGTCTACCTGTTCCGGTGTTAATAAACCTTTGTATACAATTGTTCTGCTTGAGAGGCTGGCAAAATAAAAACGTAAATCCGATGCCTTAGCCCATAGTTCTGATTGTTTTCTAATGATATATAATTTACGCTCAAAAGATAATTCATCCAACAGTCCCTCGTTTGCGCCAATAAATACTTGACGGATGAACGGGCGGCTTTGCTTGGCTGTTTCACCAATAGTTTCAGCATTGACAGGCACTGTCCTCCAGCCGAGAACCGTCTGTCCTTCTTGTTCAATCATTTTATTAATATAAGATTCTATATTTTCTCTTTCTGAATCATTATTTGAGAAAAAAAGCATCCCTACCCCGTAGCGACCCTTTTCAGGTAATTGCACATTCTGGAGGGCTTTGCGGAAAAAGCTATCTGGAATCTGGACCATGAGACCGGCACCATCTCCTGTGAATGGATCACTTCCTTGTCCCCCGCGATGGTCTAGCTTACAAAGCATGCTTAGTCCTTTTTTTACAATCTCATGAGTTGCATACCCTTTAATGTGGGCATATAATCCAATTCCGCATGCATCATGTTCATATTCTGGGCGGTAGAGACCTTGTGCTTTTGGTAGTTGCTGATATGTCATTATTATCTCCCCCGTTCTTAATTTTCCGATAAATCAGTATGAAGTAATTTTATGTTTAAATATACATATAAACAATATATAATTAAGATTAAATCAATCTGATTTTAATATGAATGGAGGGAATTAGCGTGGAATTGCGTCAATTACGGTATTTTATGGAGGTAGCTGAACGCCAACATGTAACAGAAGCGTCTGAAAATCTAAATGTAGCCCAATCCGCGGTAAGTTTTCAGATTGCCAAGCTTGAAGATGAACTTGGTGTTCGTCTATTTGAACGAACCGGAAGAAATATTAAGTTAACCCAGATCGGAATGATCTTTTTAACTCATATAAAAAAGGCGGTAAAATTTATTGATGAGGCAAAAGAAAAGATTGATGAATATTTAGATCCTCAATCCGGCACAATTAAAATTGGTTATCCAACAAGTTTAGCAAGCTATTGGCTACCAACGGTTATCTCTGCTTTTAGAACAAAACAACCAAACGTTGTTTTCCATTTGCGTCAGGGCTCCTATCAATACTTAATTGATGCCGTTAAAAATGGAGAAATTGATATAGCGTTTATTGGCCCTGTCCCAACCAGAGATCCTGATATTGAAGCAAAGATTTTATTTACAGAAAACATTTCTGCTTTGCTTCCTGCAAACCATTCACTTTCCGACCGAAAGAGATTAGATCTAGGTGAGTTACGAAACGATTCCTTCGTTTCATTCCCAAAAGGGTATATTCTCCAAAAAATTGCAGTCGAGGCATGCAAAGAAGCAGGATTTGTACCAAATATTACCTCAGAGGGAGAGGATTTAGATGCATTAAAGGGACTAGTTTCAGCAGGCATAGGGGTATGCCTTTTACCAGAAAGCACCGTTCATGACTCCATTCCACGGTTTACAGTAAAAATACCGATTGATTCCCCTCAAGTGAAAAGAACAGTCGGCTTAATCACTCCAAAATATAGAGACCTAGCACCCTCCGAAAATCTCTTTTACCAATTCGCGATTGATTTTTTCCGCGTATTAGAGCAGTTCCAATAGATTGGATTTTCGATGACACCGCTTCGGTGTCAGGCACCATAAAAAGACACTTTGGTTCATTTGTACATCTGGGGTGGACATATTTATAGACATTATTGATACAGTTGGGATTGTATTTTCGCTTAAAATACAAAAAAGCCTGCTTATAAACAGGCTTTCCATTTGGTAAAAGAATAGAATAGCGTAGTACCTGCTCCTAGCCCACATCAAAATTATTACTCGTGGTGATTACCCTTGTGTTTTCTTTAAAAGTAGATATTAGTTAACGGAATGCCTTAGATCCTATATCTGTTCTGTAATGAGCACCTATAAAAGATACATTTTCTACTGATTGGTAAGCTAATTCTCTTGCTTGTCCAAGATTTTCTCCAATCGCAGTAATTCCAAGAACTCGTCCGCCATTTGTTACAATCGCGCCTTCCTTTTCCGTTGTACCGGCATGGAAGACGATTGTCGGATAAGCTACTTGGTCCAATCCGTTAATTACTTGACCCTTTTCATATGGGCCCGGATAGCCGGCTGAAGACATAATGACACACACTGCGGCCTTGACTTTCCATTTCACCTCTACCTTTTCTAATTCTCCAGTGAGACTTGCCAGCAAGATATCAAGTAAATCTGTTTCTAGCAGTGGGAGAACTACTTGTGTTTCCGGATCGCCAAAGCGTGCATTGTATTCAATGACCTTTGGACCTGATTTTGTCAGCATCAAACCGGTATATAGAATCCCCTCGAAAGGACAGCCTTCCGCTGCCATCGCTTTTGCCGTTGGTTCGACGATTTCATGAATAATCCGCTCAACCATTGATGAATCAATATGTGGTAACGGCGCATAAGTTCCCATTCCTCCGGTGTTTGGTCCCTGGTCACCATCATATACCGGCTTATGGTCCTGTGCCGGAACCATTGCCCTTACAATAGTCCCATTCACAAAAGCAAGCAGAGTCATTTCTTCTCCCTCAAGATATTCCTCCACTACCACCCTCGCTCCTGCCGAACCAAACGTAACTTCCTTTAGCATACTTTTAAGTGCTTCCTCAGCTTCTTCCAGTGTTTTTGCTACAACCACACCTTTTCCTGCAGCTAGGCCATCCGCTTTGATCACAATTGGTGCCCCTTCGCTGCGAACATAAGCTAGTGCGTCCTCATAGTTTGTAAACGCAGCATATTTAGCTGTTGGAATCTCATACTTCATCATTAATTCTTTAGCGAACGCCTTACTTCCCTCGATCAATGCCGCTTCCTTTGAAGGGCCATATACCGCTAATCCCTGTTCTTTAAAATAATTGACAATCCCCAATGAGAGAGGCTCTTCTGGTCCTACAAAAGTAAGATCGATTTGTTCCTTTTTAGCAAAAGCGGCTAATTTCTCTATATCTGAAACCGCGATTGAAACACATGTTGCTAACTCTGCAATCCCAGGATTTCCCGGAGCACAATAAATTTGAGTAACTTTAGGACTTTGAGACAGTTTCCATACAATCGCATGCTCACGGCCTCCTCCCCCTATGACTAACACCTTCATTTCGTTTTACCTCCAGGTTTTTCTTTTCCTTCAATAAATCCAATGCATCTAGCCTTTCTCATCTCGCTGCCTCCCTATTCGCCAGTCTTTGGATCACTTCTGGTAATAATCTGTGCTCTTGCTCCTGAATTTTTTTAATTAAGGTTTCTCTTGTCTCGTCTGAATCGATTATGACTGCTTGTTGGGCAATTATAGGACCTGTATCCATTCCTTCGTCGACATAATGGACCGTGACCCCTGTCACCTTTACCCCATAATTGAGCGCTTGACCAATGGCATCCTTTCCTGCAAAGGCTGGTAATAAAGACGGGTGGACATTAATGATTTTCCGATCATAAGCCTGGAGTAATACATTCCCAAGCAGTCTCATATAGCCAGCCAATACGATAAAATCAACCTCCCTTTGTGTTAACTCGTCAAGAATCTCTACTTCATAAGATTGTTTGTTTGGATAATCCTTAGCCAAAAAAGTAAACACCGGGATCCGTTCATCCCTTGCTTTCTGGACTGCAAGGGCTTCCGGACGGTCACTGACCAGTAAAACCACTTCAACGTTATTGATTTTTTTCGAATGAATGAATTCTAGAATCGCTGAAAAATTAGAACCCGTACCAGAAGCAAAAACTGCAATTTTCATACTTACTCCTTCTTGAATACGACGTCTTCAGTACCTTTTTGCACTGTACCAATTACGTAGGCATCCTCACCCAACGTTTGCAGGTGCTCGATAATAGCTGTGGTGTCTGCAGAATCTACGACTAATATCATTCCAATTCCCATATTAAAGGTACGAAACATATCATAATCTGAAATTTTGCCTGATTTTTGAATAAAGGAAAAAATTCCTGGGACCTTCCAAGATCCCTCCTTAATTTCAGCTTGAAAGCCTTTTGGAAGAATTCGTGGAATATTATCATAAAAACCTCCTCCCGTTACATGAACAAGACCATAGACATTATATCTTCTAACAGTTGAAAGGATGGATTTTACATAAATTTTGGTTGGTTCAAGCAATACACTTCCCAGTTCAGCCCCCAATTCATCCACATAGTCACCTAATGAGAACTTAGCATCCTCCAATAGAACTTTTCGGACAAGTGAAAAACCATTGCTATGTACTCCACTTGAAGCTAAACCAATTAGAACTTGACCTTCTTTTACTTCCGAACCATCAATGACATGTTTTTGATCTACCATACCAACGGTAAAGCCTGCAATATCATATTCCTCGTCCTGATACATTCCCGGCATCTCCGCAGTTTCCCCGCCAATTAGTGAACACCCCGCCTGCACACAACCATCTGCAATTCCTTTAACTATGGATTCAATCTTTTCCGGAATGATCTTCCCGCAGGCTAAATAATCTAGAAAAAAAAGCGGCTCGGCCCCTTGGACGATGACGTCATTCACACACATGGCAACCGCATCGATTCCAATCGTATCATGCTTGTTCATGGCAAAAGCAATTTTCAATTTGGTCCCTACTCCATCCGTACCAGAAACAAAAACAGGTTCTTCCATCTTCGTTAAATCTGGTTTAAATAGAGCCCCAAACCCTCCTAATCCCGTTAGAACCTCTGGACGGAAAGTTTTTTTTACATGTTTTTTCATTCGTTCAACGGCTTCATTGCCCGCATCGATATTGACTCCAGCTTGTCGGTAAGCATCACTCATTCGTTTCTCTCCTTTACGGTAAACTTGCAGAGATTTCCTGCATATTGAGCTTTTTTAATAATCCCGAACGCATAATGTTAGGAATCGCATTCTTCCAGGCTTCTTCCAATGTAGTAATCGGTTGAGAAATAACGGTCTTTCCATTATGTGTAATTGATATTTCCTGACCTTTCACCCTTCCGATTTCATTTATAGGCACCTCCTGCTGTTGCGCCATTTCCTTTATCCTCTCCGCATGTTCCGGAGAAACGGAAAGAATGATTCGAGATTGAGTTTCACTAAAGAGACTTAAATCCGCTCGCAGTTCATCGGTTAACTTGATTTCTGCTCCCAACTTCCCACCAATACAGCTTTCTGCTATTGCTACTGCTAAACCGCCTTCCGCCGTATCATGAGCTGACTGGACTAATCCTTCTTGAATCATCTTAAGGGTAAAGGTTTGAATCTTTATTTCCAAATCAAGGTTTAACTGGGGCGGGCGCCCTTCGATCTTTCCTGACATAATTTTTTGGTATTCCGACCCGCCTATTTCGGCTTGGGTTTCCCCAATTAAAAAGATTACATCTCCGTCTTTTTTAAATTCCTGAGTAGTAATATGGTCAATATCTTTAATTAACCCAACCATGCCAATGGTTGGTGTTGGAAAAATAGCTTCTCCTTTTGTTTCGTTATATAGGCTGACGTTTCCGCCAATAACCGGAGTATTGAGTTGACGGCACGCTTCACTAATCCCATCCGCTGCCTTTTCAAACTGCCAGAAGATTTCCGGCTTTTCTGGACTTCCAAAGTTCAAGTTATCGGTAATAGCTAAAGGCTCCGCACCGGAACAAACGACATTACGCGCTGCTTCTGCTACCGCGATAGCTCCTCCAACAAACGGATCAAGATATACATATCTTCCGTTGCAATCCGTTGTCATCGCCAAGGCTTTTCGTGTACCACGGATAGCAACTACAGCCGCATCCGATCCAGGTAGGACGGCTGTATTAGTTCTAACCATATAGTCATATTGTTGATATACCCACTCTTTGCTGGCAATCGTAGGCGATGCTAGCAGCTGCTTTAGTACAGAATGATAATCCTTTGGCTCTTCAATACTTTCAGCTGTGTCTAATGATGAATATTGTTCGTAATATGGCGCCTCTTTCGATGGCTTACAATACACGGGCGCATCTTCTGCCAGCTTGTCTGCCGGGATTTCCGCAACAACCTCTCCCTTGTGCAGTAAACGGAGTTGATTATCATCAGTCACCCGGCCAATCACAGCAGAGTGGAGTCCCCATTTATCAAATATCTTTTTTACTTCCCCTTCTTTTCCTTTTTTCGCAACAACCAGCATTCTTTCTTGTGATTCGGAGAGCATCATTTCGTAGGCATTCATTCCTTTTTCACGCTGTGGAACGAGATCAAGATCCAATTCAACACCATTTCCCGCTTTACTGGCCATTTCAGAGCTTGAGCTGGTTAACCCTGCTGCACCCATATCTTGTATCCCGACCACATGACCAGAGGCGATCAATTCAAGAGTGGCTTCCAGCAGCAATTTTTCCATAAAAGGATCGCCCACTTGGACGGCTGGACGTTTCGCTTCGGAATTTTCACTCAATTCTTCTGAAGCGAATGTCGCTCCATGTATGCCGTCTCTTCCGGTAGCAGCTCCAACATAAATGACAGGGTTACCAATCCCTTTAGCCACGCCTTTTTGAATTTCATCATGGCTGATTAAACCCACACACATGGCATTAACAAGGGGATTCCCTTCATAGGAGGAATCAAAGTAGATCTCTCCGCCAACCGTCGGAATGCCCATACAGTTACCATATCCGGCAATACCCGCAACCACATTTTCAAAGATATATTTGGTTTTCGGGTTATCAAGTTCACCAAAACGAAGAGAGTTCAATAAAGCGATCGGGCGGGCACCCATGGAAAAAACATCCCGAATAATACCGCCAACCCCCGTTGCAGCACCTTGATAGGGCTCAATGGCTGAAGGATGATTGTGGCTTTCAATTTTAAACACGACTGCTTGATTATCACCGATATCAACAATACCTGCTCCTTCTCCAGGGCCTTGCAAGACATGCGGGCCGGAAGTTGGAAATCGTTTGAGCACTACCTTCGAATTTTTATAGCTGCAATGTTCGGACCACATGACACTAAATATGCCCGTTTCGGTATAATTTGGTTTCCGCCCGAGAATTTCGATTACTTTATCAAATTCTTCATCGGTTAATCCCATTTCCTGATAGACCTTCTGCTGGGCGATTTGCTCAGGATTTGGTTCTTTATGCTGTACCATGTTGTTTCCTCCAGTAACTTAAGATAGATGAAAACATACGTTTTCCGTCATCTGTTCCCAGCCATTTATGAACTGCACGTTCCGGGTGGGGCATTAAACCTAATACATTTCCTCTCTCATTGATTACCCCTGCAATCTCAGAAATCGACCCATTTGGATTCGTCCCTTTATACCTGAATACGATTTGATTGTTCTTTTCTAATTGATCCAATGTCTCTTGATCACAATAATAATTTCCGTCGCCATGGGCAATGGGAATACGTATCGTTTCACCTTCCTGATAGTCTAATGTGAACGGAGTTTGGTTGTTTTCTACTTTTAAATCAATGGTGTCACAATGAAATTTTAACCGTTGATTTCTTCTTAAAGCACCTGGCAAAAGATTAGCTTCAGTAAGTATTTGAAATCCATTACAGACACCAAGAATCAATTTCCCTTCTTCAGCCGCAATTTTCACCTGCTCCATGACAGGAGACAAGCTCGCAACAGCCCCTGGCCGCAAATAATCTCCATAGGAAAATCCCCCTGGAACAAGAATCGCATCATATTTTGATAGGTCCGTTTCTAGATGCCATACATATTCGACCGACTGTTCAATCGTATCTAAAACAGCCTTATACATATCCACATCGCAGTTTGAGCCAGGAAAAACCAGTACCGCAAAGTTCAACTTATTCCCCTCCTATCCTTCCTGCTTAGTAAGATCAAACCGAAAGTCTTCAATCACCGTATTGGCTAACAGCTTCTCACACATATCCTTTACTCGTTCTGCTGCCGCCTTTTGATCATCGCTATTAATTTCAAGCTCCATGTATTTTCCTATTCGTACATCTCCAACCTCATCATATCCTAGTGAATGCAGCGACTCATGAACGGCATTCCCTTGAGGATCTAATACACTTTCTCTTAAGGTTACATATACCGTTGCTTTAAACATTGACACTACCCCCAATTCTTCTTAATATTTCTTGATAGGCTTCCTCAACGTTCCCTAAATCCCGCCTAAACCGATCTTTATCTAACTTTTCCTTTGTATGGGCATCCCAAAATCGACACGTATCCGGAGAGATTTCGTCTGCTAAGATAATAGTTCCTGCTGGGGTTTTTCCGAACTCTAATTTAAAATCCACTAAGATAATATCTTTGTTTAACAGATATTCGTTCATAATATCATTGATTTTTAATGCTTCCTTTCGAATGGCTGCTACTTCAGACTCTTTAGCCAGCCCAAGAATGGCAATATGATCATTGTTAATCAAAGGGTCCCCCAGCTCATCATTTTTATAGTAGAATTCTACAATTGTTTCTGGGAGTTCCTTCCCTTCCTCCCATCCCAGCCTTTTTGCAAGTGAGCCCGCCGCTATATTTCGAACGACAACCTCAATCGGGATAATCTCTACTTGCTGAACAATCTGCTCTGTTGATGAAATCTTTTTAATAAAATGATTATCCACGCCTTTTTCTTTTAATAAACTTAGGAAAATGGCACTAATCTCATTATTTAGAGTTCCTTTTCCTGCTATTTGACCTTTTTTCTCGCCATTGAAGGCAGTGGCATCATCTTTATATTCAATCCAATACTTTCCTGGTTCTGATGTTTTAAACACTTTTTTCGCTTTACCTTCATAAAGCTGTTCTAATTTTTCCATTATTTTTCACTCTTTTCACTGTTTGGTTATGTTTTTAGCCGGACAACTAAAATAGCCGCGTATCCTTATGACCAAATTCCAAGATCCTTAATTTGCTCGTCTATTTGCTCGAGAGTTGAACCTAAAAAATTAATGTGACCCATTTTCCGATTTTCTACGCTTTCCTTTTTGCCGTATAAATGTAGTTTGGCTGTTGGAGGAAGCTGTTCTATTTTATCTAGCACTTGCCTTAGATGCTGACCTAAAATATTAACCATTATAATCGGAGTTAAAAGGGTAGTATCTCCTAAGGGCAGTCCACATATTGCTCGAATATGTTGCTCAAATTGAGAAGTAATACATGCGTCCATTGAATAATGCCCGGAATTATGAGGTCTTGGTGCTAACTCGTTCACGATAATTTCACCATCATTCGTAAGGAACATCTCTATCGCAATTAATCCAACTACTTGTAAGGAGTCTGCTATTTTCAATGCTGTAGTTTCCGCTTGAATCCTTTGCTCATCGGTGATTCTAGCAGGAACGAAAGACTGATGCAGGATATTATTAATATGGACATTTTCAGCTACTGGGAAAGTTTTTGTTTGACCTTTAATATTTCGGGCAACAATCACTGATAATTCTTTACTAAACGGGATAAATTGTTCGATGATCATGTCCATCCCTGCCTTATTCCAAGCCTCCTTTGCAATTGGAATTTCATCCCTTTTTTTTATTACCCATTGCCCTTTCCCGTCGTATCCCCCGGTAGCTGTTTTCATTATGAAAGGCAATCCCAAACAATCGATAGCCGTTTCAATGTCATTCTCCGATTGTATGACCAAGAAAGGAGCTACTGGCACATTGATGGACTTTAACGTGGATTTTTCCCGAATCCGATTTTGGGTTATTTTGAGCAGCTCGCTTCCTTGAGGTACAAAGGATGTAGTTTCTAACATGGAGGTTATAGTAGAATCTACATTTTCAAATTCATAAGTAATAACATCTGAGGAATCTGCTAGTTCTTTAACTGCTTTAAGCTCAGAATATGGAGCTGTGATTTGAAAATCTGCAACTTGTCCACAGGGTGAGTTAGGTGTCGGATCCAAGGTAATGAAGCGATATCCCATATTTCTACCAGCAATTGAAATCATTCTTCCAAGCTGGCCTCCCCCTAAGATACCAATGGTTGAGGTGGGTTTAATTAATGTCAAAGTATTTCTCCTCCCTGATCCTTTTTAAATTTTTCATAATTTTAGGTTTTCCTGAAACAGACTCCTTTACTTTTTTTAATCAAAAAAAACTTTTATTTTTTATAAAACCAATACAAATCAACTAGATATGAGAGATAAGGATAAAAATTCTGCTTTCGCCAAAAATAATGAAATGACATCAACGGGAGGAATACTAAAATGGATTCAGAAATGCAGGAGAAATGCGGTGTATTTGGAGTTTTTAATCACCCCCAAGCGGCCGATTTAACATATTATGGACTACATGCCCTTCAACACCGTGGCCAAGAGAGTGCAGGAATTGTGGCTAGCGATGGAAAATCATTCAGGTATCACAGGGGAATGGGATTAGTTACCCAAGTATTTTCACGTGAGATCCTTGATGGACTAAGGGGAAATATGGCCATCGGTCATGTACGATATTCTACTTCTGGTGCAAGTTTACTACAAAACGCACAACCTCTTGTTTTTAAGTACAGTGAGGGCGATTTGGCCGTTGCCCATAACGGGAACCTAGTGAATGCCAATATCGAACGGAAGGTTCTCCAGCAACAGGGTGCCATCTTTCAGACAACAACTGATACGGAAATTATTGCTCACCTAATAGCCCGTTCCAGTAAAAAATATTTTAATGAAGCTGGACCGGATGTCCTGAAGCGGATTGACGGTTCCTTTGCTTTGCTGATCATGACCGATAAAGAAATGCTGATTGCCCTAGATCGTCATGGGTTACGTCCCCTTAGCCTTGGAAAAATTGGTGAATCCATTATCGCGTCTTCAGAAACATGTGGGCTAAATGCGGTTGATGCTAAGTTCTGGAGGGATGTTGAACCGGGCGAATGGCTTCTTGTTAACGAGAAGGGAATAAAAACAGGCAGATTTGCTGCAAAAGGTGACGTTTCCCTTTGCTCCTTTGAATTTGTTTATTTTGCTCGTCCAGATAGTGTGATTCATGGAAGAAGTGTATTAGCCATACGTAAAGAATTAGGCCAAATTTTAGCAAAAGAACATCCGACACCAGCTGATGTTGTCGTTGCCGTTCCAGAATCGAGTGTCCCTGCAGCAATGGGTTATGCCCAACAAGCAGGAATTCCATATGAAATGGGAATCATCAAAAACCCCTATGCCGGTCGTTCATTTATTGAACCAACCCAAGAATTGCGGGACTTGGCCGTTCGTCTAAAATTAAGTGCTGTGCGTGAAATTCTCGAGGATAAGCGGGTCGTGCTTGTTGATGATTCGATTGTTCGCGGAACGACAAGCAAGCGAATTGTTGAATTGATTCGTCAGGCAGGTGCCAAGGAGGTCCATGTACGAATTAGTTCCCCTATGGTAAAAAATCCTTGTTTTTATGGAGTGGATATGCCGACCAAAGAAGAACTTTTTGCTAACAAACATGAACATGAACGAGCAATGGGAAATGTGATTGGAGCAGATTCATTAGCCTTCTTAAGTACGGAAGGGTTATTAGAGGCGGTAGATGTAGATCTTGCAGAAACGAGCAGTCGCTGTATCGCCTGTTTTAGTGGAGCATATCCAACTAAATTGTATTTGAAGTGATAACCTTAATTAAACTAGGACCTTCTAAAATGGAAGTCCTAGTTTATCATTGTATTTATTCCCGAATAAACCCAAACTTTTGAAATCAAATTATCTTTTCATTCATTAATTGAGATTAAAATTATTAATGTTAGTTTAGATGTTGCGATAAAGAAAAACCTTCAAATTTATGAAGGTTTTAGCTTTTTATTACGAATATTTGATTCCAGCCTTGCAAAGAAAGAAATATGCGTCCTATTTCCCCTGAAAATCACTAATTAATTAATTTTCATCATTTTCGTACGCGATAACCACTACTTTTTTATGAGCTTGCTCACTTATTTTTTCTTCTAGTGATTGAATTTCATTGATCAAATTAGGTGAAAGCGTAGCTGCAACATACTGATTTTCACTATTCAATATCATTACTCCTTTTCGATATTTGTCTTAGGTATCTTTAAAAACCTAATTTAAAGATTTTCCTGCATCAGGAGAAAGAATTGGATCCGGTAATAATAGCACTTTTTCTGCCTGAATATCATTATTATTAAGTTCACTTCAATGTCTTATTCATTTTCGTAGTTTAAAGACTTTTCTTGGAAGAGGCAGCGGTGAGTCCATTCAAATGAGGTTCGAAGGTGAAGGCTTTGTTGTAATCCAACCCTACGAAGAGGTTTATATGAAAGCAAAGCAAAGTTAGTTGGTTTGGTGAAAAAGGTAAACACCAAAAAAAAGTTCCTGGTACCATCCAAATTTGATGGTACCAGGAACTTTTTTTGGCTTTCTGGCTTTCACCATTTATTACCCTCTTCATCTCCTAAAAGTAACAAAGTCTACATTAACAGGTTCGCTTTCATTAGCCCTCAGAAGTAGATTGATCTGTCCTCGGTGATATTGACTATGTAATGCAACATGGGTCAGGATATCCCTTACCGAATTTTGAAACTCTTTGCCTTTACTATTTCTGTATGAAACGATCTGTTCGAGATCAGAATTGGATAAGCCAGAAAGAAATTCTTTAAAGTTTTGCAGATTTTGATTAACAAGTTCTGCACAGGCTTCTAAACTGACATCTGCCCAAATAGGTAATTTGGAACTGTCCGATCCTTTTAACCTAGTAAACCACACATGTTCTGCCAAAAGCAGATGTGAGAATAGATTCTTAACTTGTTTGTTCTCTCCTTCCATATTTTTCAAGGTTTCTAGAATTCGATGATTAGACCAATGTAAATGCTCAAACATATTTCGAATCGTTTCCACATTACCACCTCCATGTATTTAAACAATATGTATAATCAAATAGAATTTAGAACCATTTACATTTTAGACAATACCAACATATTTTTGTTATAAATCATAACTAATTTTAGGTATTATCATCGATAGGTTTCCAAACATAACTGTAAATGTTAGAATCATATAGTTGTTATATTCTATCTACTACCGGTGGTGTGTTGTGAAAGAATCTGTACTAATACAAGAAAACAAAAGAATCAAACTGAAATTTAGTTTTCTAAAAAAAGACATTGTCTTTACCATTTCACTTATTTTAGCAATGACAAGCTCTTTAATTTATCCTCCAAAATTGGAGTATATCAATTTTCAAGTGCTATTTATTTTATTTAGCCTGATGCTAACCATAAAGGCGTTGGAAGAACTTAGATTTCTTGATAAATTCGCAATAGCTATCATTAATAAATGTAATAATAGCCGTTCCGTTTCAGCCATATTAATTTTGTTATGTTTTTTCACTTCAATGTTTGTGACGAACGATGTAGCACTGCTTACTTTTGTACCTTTGACTCTTGTTATTAGCAGAAAAACCAAAATTCCCATGATGGAGACAATTATCCTGCAAACTATTGCAGCCAATATTGGAAGCAGTTTAACACCAATGGGAAATCCGCAAAATTTGTTCATTTATTCTCATTATGGAATCAAGCCATTGTCCTTTTTTTCGACCGTCCTATTCATGGCTGTCCTTGGGATATGTTCTATATATATCCTTATAAAAAGAATGCAAAATAGAGACTTGAAAGTAGTTCTTACTCCCATGCTATTAGACGATTGGAAAAAACCAGCTGTCTGGGGATTAATCCTAGCAATAATCATCGCTTCTATTTTTGGAATGGTCAGTTACCAGATTGCCTTCGTGGTTACATTCATATCCGTGATCATTTTGAATGTAAAATTATTGATAAAGATTGATTATCTGCTGCTGTTTACCTTTATCTGTTTTTTTATCTTTATCGGAAATATTTCCAATTCAAACACATTACAAGCATTTGCCAGTGCAAATTTGAAAGACACTACTTCCGTCTATTTTAGTTCGATATTTTTAAGCCAATTTATTAGTAACGTCCCTGCTTCTATCCTCCTGGCAGAATTCACAACAGATTGGAAACCTTTATTATTGGGAGTGAATATTGGAGGACTAGGGACCATTATTGCATCATTAGCCAGTGTGATTTCTTACAAACTATTCATTCAGGCAAATCCAACCGAGAGTAAAAAATATATTATTAAATTTAGTCTCTATAATTTTTCCCTTTTAGCGTTTTTAAGTTTGATTCAGTACTTTATCATTAAACTATTTTTAAAATGAGCTTTTTTGATATGCAGTGTATTAAAAGAATCAGGCACCATCCAGAGAATTGGATGATGCCTTTTTTTTATAAAAAGGGCATCCCAGGTATTAAGTCTCTCCAACCAGAACTAATTTTCTTTTGACCGGTCACAGAAAAAAAATCTTACCTTCTTTATTTGGAAAAAGATTTAACTCTTTAACCTTATCTGCGTAATTCGTCATGATTTCCTTAAGATGATAGGATGTCCAGAAGATATTACCAATTTATGAACGAGTTGTTAAATTTTGTATTCCCTTTCTTTTATTTTTCTTTGCTAAAATGTAAGGATTCATAATCTGAGATGAGATGTGATGAGTAAAGGATTTTTTAAATTGAAGAATTTATTTTGAAGAGAATGTTTCCTGATTTTTCATGAAGATCATTCTTTCTATTTGCAGCATAACGGATACTACGTGGAAAAATGCCTCTTTCATTGATGAAGTTTTTAAATGTTTTTCATAATGGTGATGCAGGCAGCTGGCTATTGCTTCTCTTGCCTCATAATCGAAATGATAAAAATCAACAATTGGGAAATATAATCCGCCGCCTAACGGGATTAGCGTCCCCATGGCGATTTCTCCTTCTTTAGGAGGGATAGCAGTTGGATCATACACAATGATTTCCAGAGATTCATGAGTTAGAATATCAATAGCCACAAAGGAACGATCATTATATTTATGGCCAATAAAATAGAATTTCGGTACAACCTTATTACACTCCCTTAGCCAAGATTTAATGAAAGGCTTGTCTCTGAGCGTATAGTGTTTATCGGAAATATAATCATCAAAACAGCTATTCACTTGATGCGATCCGGAATCATACATTAACCGCCACCAAAACAAATTGTCGAGTAATCCTTGCTGTTTTTCCGCCTTAGGTTTATGTTCCGCCACAAATTCCTTAAGCAATGACAGATTTTCATTATCATAATATAGATCAAAAGCATAAATCATAAAATCCCTAAAAACGTCACTTACCATAACCCGCATTAAGTCTTCAGACACAGGATAATCAAGCCGAAATTTTTTTGTTTTGGTTACAGACTGTTCAAACACTACTATCTTTTCAACGGTTTCTGGTTTTCCCATCATATCATCAATCCTTTCATTAACCCAGGTAAAGTTATGTTCATAATTCCAAAGAATTAACCTTCATTTTTATCCGGAAACTGATCCAAATACCTTTTGGAATGTTCAAGTTTATTCACTTTTCGCTTCACGTTTGTAACTTCACTAAAAAGCAATTCAATATCTGCATTAACATCTGATTGGAAGTCTTTTTAAGATAACAAAATGTAGAAAGGATAAATTGGAAAAATCATTATAGAATCATAAAACTGTAGAATCAATTGTGATGAAAACGAGGAATTCAAAAAGGAATTGTAGTAGACATGAAAATTATATCATTCCTATTCATTTAAACTATGTCTTAATAATAGTTTTCATAAAATTGTAATATTTTCGAGCTGTTCAAAGCATATCTTCTTCGTCTTTAAAAAGAAAAAGCCCCTGTTACATATGAAAGTAAAAGGAGCCTGCAAAATTAGGAGCTTTAAAGGAAGTTATTATATAGTTTTGTTTATCGAACTTTTTCTAAATGACGTACCATTTGCCCGTAATGACCTGTTACATGCTGAACGATTAAATGGTCGACTAAGAATGATAACGGTTTTCCGTCAAAGTTTGGATTATAACTTGGAGCTGTTTTTATTAAATCCTCTTCTTTAACTCTAGCAAGTGCTGCCTCAACCTTCGGTACTAAGTTTAGTAGTTTAGTTATGGCATACTCTTTCTTAATACGAGAAACAATGTTTCCATCTACTGCAGCTAAACGACGTACATGTTCATGATTCCGTCCCCATTTTGCACCTGGAACAACTAACAATGCTTCCAAATCGGCTACCCAAAAATCTACCGCTTCTAAAATATGAGAAACAATTTGCATGGGGGACCATTCTTTTTCAGAAGGTTTAACATAAAGTGTCGCCTCATCCGTATTTTTCACTACTGCTACAATATCATCTATACTCTTTTTAAAAGTTTCCAATTTTTCATTCAGTACTGCTGTTGTCATAGAATACGCCCCCTTCAATTCACTTATTGTGAACTTTCAACACTTTCGTGCTAAATAGTATTATAAGAATAGATTAAAAATGCGCTAGAGTTAGCTCTAACGCATTTTGATTTGCGTAAAGTTGTAAATTAGCAATCGACACGTTGGTAATTTTTATTGAAATAGCCATATAAGAAATCAACAATCTTGTAATCAGTTGGTTTGTGTTGTTGGAAAATAAAGTTGCGAAGTGAAATGGTCGTTGGGTCCTCCGCGTGAATGATTTCGCCCCATTTACGTGCTGTTGTTTGTACCATTGCAGAACGTGGAATTCGCATTTCTTGGTAGGCTTTAAATGCTTCTTCGTAAGTATTATGTTCTTTTAATTTCGCACCTAGGACAAATGCATCTTCAAATGCTTGAACACCGCCTTGAGCTAAATATTGAAGCATAGCATGACCAGAATCCCCTAATAGTGTAATGTTGCCTTTTGTCCAATTGTCGATTGGTTCACGGTCATACATTTGCCAACGGAATTGACGGTTAATGTAAGTTAATGCGTTTTGCACTTTTGGATGACTATTTTCAAAACGACGTGTAAGTTCTTCTGGATTTCCCCAGTCTTCTACAGTAGCATCATAGGATTTAAATACCACTACTTGGTTGTAAAGCTCTCCACGACGAACTGGATATTGTACTAAATGCAGGTTTGGCCCAATCCACATGATGACATCATCTAAGTCTAAGTTTGAGTTATTAGCCACTTCTTCAATTGGAATCGTTCCACGGTAAGCTACATACGCAGAGTTTACTGGTTCATCTTCAATCAATAGCTTACGCATGTTTGATTTTACCCCATCCGCACCAATTACTGCTTCCGCACTAAACGTTTCACCATTTTGGTTGACAATGGTTACAGTATCACCATTTTGCTCTGCGGTTTGAATGGTTTGGTTTGTAAAGAATTTTATATTGCTGCTTTTTTGACATGCTTCATAAAGAACTCTGTGTAAGTCAGAGCGATGCAATACGATATATGGCTGACCGAATTCTTTTTGGAAATCTTCCCCTAAATTAAGAGTTGCTAACTCTTCTGCAGTATACACATCTTTTAGAACAAGACGTTTTGGTACTACCGCATGCTTTAAAATTTCTTCCTTTACTCCTAGGCGGTCTAACACTTCTAACGCGTTTGGTGCTAACTGAATCCCTGCACCTACTTCTCCAAATTCAGGTGCTTGCTCAAATATTGCTACTGATTTACCAGATTCCTGGATTGATAGGGCTACGGCTAAACCACCGATTCCTCCACCTACTACAATAATATCGCTTACATTAGTCATTGAAAATTCCTCCTAAATAAGTTATTATCTTCTACAAATAGTGAACAATGTTCTTGATAAGTAAACTTTAAATCATCTTTCACTATTTCGTCAATACAAAAATTTTTAAATTCTGAAATTTCTTTTAATCAATTTATCTACTACACTATCCAAAACCAACTGAAAAGAGGGGGATCATTATGACAATTGAAACGAAAGCTACAGGTATTCAGTCATTACAACTTGGTTTAAACATATTAGAAATCTTAGCAATGGATAAAGAGCCTCTAAAGTTTACTGATATTCAAAACCGAACTTCTATGACAAAAGGTAATTTATATAAATATTTGGCAACACTATGCCAATTTGGATTAATCAATCGTAATCCTCATACAAACACGTATACGCTTGGACATAAATTAGTACAGTTAGGAAATATTGCTTTAGGTCAAACTTCTTTAATTGAAGTGGTTATACCCTATTTCAAAAAGATCACCGAGCACACGAGCCTAACAGTACTACTGGCTGTTCCTTCGATAAAAGGCCCACTCATTTCATATATTTTAAGTGCAGATTATGGAATCAATATCGGAGCACAAATGGGGACACACTTGCCGCTCTCCTCCTCAACTGGCGTCGTTTTTTCTGCTTTTGAAAAAGATGTCCTCATGAAAGAATGGGAAGAAGAAGAATTATCCCAGCTCAATGAAAGTGAATTACAGCAATATGAAGGTGAAAAGGAAAAAACAAGAGAGTTGTTTTTTGCATCAAAAACTGAACCGTTAATCAATCATGTCTCTTCTTTTAGTGTCCCTTTATTAAATTTCAACAATGAACTGCTCGGTGCCATTACCATCGTTGGTATTACTGAGACAGTACCAAAATCAGCGGACCATCCGATTGGACAATACGTTCTCAAAACCGCAAAGGAAATTTCAGAATATTATGGTTTCAAAAAATAATCTCCTACTCTTCCATCTGCGTTTTAGCATGAAGTTCTTCTATAGAAGTTTATGCTTTTTACTTTGTAATCCTGGATATTTGAGGAGATATGAAATGATAATAGGATTTTATTTTTTCTGAAAACAAATAATATTGACAATCTTATCAAAACCTATTAATATTTTTTATAAATAGTGAACTAGTTTCACAATTAGTGAAAACGAGGAGGACAACAATGAAACTTATTAATTTTACTGTCGCTGGGCATACTCGTGCAGGGGCAATCGTGGACAACCAAGTAATCGACTTAAACTATGCGTACCAAGCACAGTTAAAAGCAGAAGGGAAATACCGATACGAAGCAATCGCTAAAGCATATGTGCCGGAAAATACAGACGAGTTATACCAAGGTGGTAAAGAGTCGCTGCAACTAGCGCAAAATGCAATCGATTTCATTTTAGCTAATCCTGAAAGCTTTGATAAAAAAGTGATTTACAATCGCGAGGAAGTTAAGGTAGAAGCACCTGTCGGGCGGCCAGGCAAAATTATTTGTGTTGGTCACAACTACCGCGAGCACATTTTAGAAATGGGTCGTGAACTCCCATCCCACCCAGTTATTTTTGCAAAATTTGCTAATACAATCTTAGGGCCTGAGGACGATATACCACACTATCCAATTTCTGACAAACTTGACTATGAAGCAGAGTTTACATTTGTTGTTGGCAAACAAGCCCGCAATGTTTCCGAAGAAGATGCATTAGATTATGTAGCAGGTTATACCATTACAAATGACGTAACCTATCGTGATATTCAACGCCGCACTATTCAATGGTTACAAGGAAAAACAGTAGATGGCAGTGCACCAATGGGACCATATTTAGTAACTTCAGATGAATTACAAAATCCATCTGGCTTAGATGTTGTCCTAAAAGTAAATGGTGAAGTACGTCAAAAAACGAATACTGCCAATCTAGTATTCTCCGTTCAAAAATTAGTAGCTTTCTTATCCAATTTAATGACATTAGAGCCAGGAGATGTTGTTTTAACAGGAACCCCTGGAGGCGTTGGATTTGCAATGGATCCTCAGCAATTCTTAAAAGATGGAGACGTCGTTCGTATTGAAATCGACCAAATTGGTACCCTTGAAAATAAAGTAAAGACAACTGAAGTCTTAGCCACTGTTTAATTAGGATTTGCAAGGGGTCTAGCAGCATACGCTACTCCCCTTTTCTCTATAAAATTTGAATAATAAAGGAGATTGTAAAATGGCTGAATCAAATCCTGAAGTCCAAGAGTTTATGAAAAGCTCGATTGTAACCGATTACACAAAAGATATTCAACAATACAACTTAGGACCTCTTTGGGAAGCAATTCCTGCAATTATGCACAAAACGCCAAAGCCTCAAGCACAAGCTTATCTTTGGAGCGATGAATTGCTTAAAAAGAAAATGGCTGAAGCCGCTCAAATCTTCACACCAGAACGCGGCGGTGAACGTCGTGCGATTTATTTCCAAAATCCTGGCTTAACTTATCGTGAACCTTGGGGATGGGGATCTACTACTCAAACGATTTATGCAGCTATTCAAATGTTATTGCCTGGTGAGCAAGCTCCCTCGCACCGTCACTCACAAAGTGCCTTGCGCTTCATTTCTGAAGGATCAGGTGCATACACAATCGTACAAGGTCAGCGTATTTTCATGGAAGAAGGCGACTTTTTAATTACTCCAAAGGGCTTATGGCATGGGCATGCCCATTTAGGTACAGAGCCGATGTATTGGATGGATGCTTTAGATATCCCTACTCTTTACGCAATCGGTGGTACGTTCTTTGAACCTTATGAGGATGGTTTACAACAACCAGATATTCCAGATAACTTTTCAGAGATTCGTTATCGTGGCGGCATGGTTCGTCCTGTTGGTGATGAAAAATTCACAGTTGCTCCACTTGCTAATTATAAATGGGATCGAACGGTAGAAGGAATTAAAGGCTTGATGGAATTCGATCCAAATCCACACCATGGATATGCAGTAGATTACATTAACCCATCTACAGGTAAATCGGCGAACCCGACGCTTGGCACTCGAATGCAGCATTTACCACATGGGTTCCAAACAAAGGCTTTACGCCATACACACTCAACTGTTTACCAAGTACACAAAGGATCAGGTCACACAGTCATTAATGGCATTCGCTTCGATTGGAAAAAAGGCGATTACTTCGTTGTTCCAAACTGGGCTTGGTATGAACACTCTGCATCAGAAGACTCTTACCTCTTCTCAGTAAACGATTTACCAATTATGAACCGTTTCGACTTAGAACAAGAGCAATTGTTTGAAGAAAACAACGGCCACCAAAAAATGACTGGCGAATTTAAAGCGGACTTCCGTTAATAGGATGATTTAAAAAAACGCTCACATTGAGCGTTTCAGGCTGTCGAGAAACTTTCGACAGCTTTTATTTTCTACAATTACTTTAACAATTCACCGCGTTAATTTGTTATAATATTATCAATATATATGCTTTGCAACATGTCTGTTGATTTGCGCTCCAGGCACTTCGCTTTCCGCGGGCGTGCCGGGGAGCCTCCTCGGCGCTGAAGCGCCTGCGGGGTCTCCCCTGCCCCGTACTCCCGCAGGAGTCTGCGTGCCTTCCGCGGAAATCAACAGGGAGGTAATCAACCTAAAGAATTGCAACACACTTTTTCTAGCCTTGCTAATTGTGTTGCAATCTTTTTCATATTTTGGCAGGCTGCCGTAAGGAGAGCCTGTTCGCTTGCTTTCTTCAATCCCCGTAACCGGCAATAGCGAAGCCCGTGCAGCTCTTTTGAGTCTGCGAAGCTTCGCTCAATTTTTTCCTTTCTAA
>NZ_JAGGQX010000063.1:0-62896 GCF_018613095.1 Bacillus sp. ISL-75 | reverse complement strand
CCGCTGGTGTACCAGTTGTTCTGCCAAGGGCATCGCTGGGTAGCTATGTGCGGACGGGATAAGTGCTGAAAGCATCTAAGCATGAAGCCCCCCTCAAGATGAGATTTCCCATAGCGCAAGCTAGTAAGAACCCTGAAAGATGATCAGGTTGATAGGTCAGAGGTGGAAGCGTGGTAACATGTGGAGCTGACTGATACTAATCGTTCGAGGACTTAACCAATTTTTAAGGCATACTCGTTTTACAAACTTCTTCTACATTATCTAGTTTTGAGGGAATGAATCCTCAATTAAATAGTCTGGCAGCAATGGCAAGAAGGTCACACCCGTTCCCATACCGAACACGGAAGTTAAGCTTCTCAGCGCCGATGGTAGTTGGGACACGCGTCCCTGTGAGAGTAGGACGTTGCCAGGCAAATCAAGGACAACCTGAAAAGGTTGTCTTTTTTTGTGTTCCAGATAATTGGAGGGTGGTTCACTTATTTGTATTTATAGTGCCCATGGAAGAGGAAAAAGAGCTTGAGCAGTAACTAAAGAAGGGCTTTAGTTCCCGAGGAGGAGGAAAAAAACCACCAACGGTAACTAAAGAGGGCTTTAAGTGCCCGAAGATAAGGAAAAAAGCCATGGACGGTAACAAAAGAAAGTCTTTAAAAATCATAAAAGCACTCGAACTCTCTATTAAGACTGAATGATTTAATGATATTGAAAAGAGTATATTAACCTCAAACATGTTGCAAAATACCAATAATGAAAATTTAGGAGTTGGCATGTTTGGGAAAAAAGGGGACTCAAATTCCGGTTAAGGAAAAGTTTGAAGATAATATTGAATACCTAATAAAAGAATTACGAATTGGAAAAAACTTTGATGTGATTCACCGCCCGTTAGAATACGGAGGACTCCGGTTCGGGATGTTTTTGATAGATGGGTTTGCTTCAGCTAATCTCTTACTATTAATAATGAAGGAGATTGAAAAACGGAAACCAGAGGATTTTGGAAATAATCCAATTGACAAGCTATTTAAAACCTTTATTCCTCATGTAGAGGTCAATACATCAGAGGATTTAGAAGAAGTTATTGCCCAAATTCTTTCAGGACAAACTGCAGTAGTAGTAGAAGGCGGCAAACAGGTAATCCTGATTGATTCACGTGAATATCCCATCCGTTCCCCTCAAGAACCAGATATTGAACGTGTTGTACGTGGACCGCGTGATGGCTTTGTTGAAACGATTGTATTTAACTTAGCGTTAATTCGCAGGCGTGTTCGGGACCGATCCCTTATTATGGAATACGTCCAAGTAGGAAAGCGATCTAAAACAGACATTGCATTAGTATACATAGATAGCATCGTTGACCCGGATAATGTAAAAATGTTAAGAAATGAACTTGAAAAAATATCTATAGACGGGATTCCAATGGCGGAAAAAACGATTGAAGAATTTGTATTCGGCCGAAACTATAATCCATATCCATTAGTTCGATACACAGAAAGATCTGATACAAGTGCCGTTCATTTAATGGAAGGCCATGTATTAATAGTTGTGGATGGATCACCAAGTGTAATGATTTGTCCAGCAACCTATTGGCATCACTTGCAGCATGCTGAGGAATATCGTCAAAAGCCGGTAATTGGGATTTTTTTACGATGGGCACGATTTATCGCTGTTTTATCCTCCTTATTTCTCTTACCACTTTGGTACACTTATGCGACCAATGAACAATTACTCTCCGATCGATGGAAGTTTATCGGTGTAGAAGATCAAGGGGAGATTGGTTTAATCTGGCAATTTCTCATTGCTGAAGTCGGAATCGAAATTTTGCGAATGGCAGCTATTCATACACCAAATGCCCTCGCAACTGCGTTAGGAATCGTTTCTGCAATTATCATTGGAGATGTAGCTGTAGAGGTAGGGGTTTTTACTCATGAGGTCGTCCTATATGTAGCCGTTGCTGCCATTGGAACTTTTGCCACACCAAGTTATGAGTTAAGCCTTGCCAATCGACTTTTCCGGGTTTTCTTTTTAATCATGGTTGCTTTATTTAAAGTTCCAGGGTTGATCATAGGAATCACGTTATGGATCATGCTCCTTGTTGTAACTAAGAGCATGAATACACCATTTTTGTATCCGTTTATTCCATTTAATCCACGAGATTTTCGGATAATGCTCTCTCGGACGCCAATTCCGCTTAATAATACACGGGCTGCAATCCTAAGGCCACAAGATAGAACAAGGCAATAAAAATAAAGTCTATCAAATTTGATAGACTTTTTAGCTGTTTCAGAAGTTAATTGCTTATATTAAATTAGTTTAAACCCACTAATCAAAATCATCACTGCCATAATGGTTCTTAGAGGTTTTGCGGGTAATTTAGAGGATAAGGTGCTTCCTAATATGACACCAGGGATCGACCCCATTAATAGGTTAAAAACTAATAGATAATCAACATTGCCGATTCCTGCGTGCATAATCCCTGCAGCGGAGACTAATAAAAAGGCATGAGCGATATCGGTTCCGACCAATTCTGGAGTTCTCAATCTGTACAAGTAAATCATAGCTAATGCAAACAATGAACCAGATCCTATCGATGTCAAGCCTACAATAAAACCTAATATAGCACCAATCAGAATGGTTAAGCCCCGTTTTTCATGGATCGGCTTCTTTTGAAAATGATTCCATTCTAATTTATTTTTCATAAATGTTTTAAACAAGGTAGTCAATGCTACCAATATTAAAACGTAACCCAATGCGTGTTTAATCACCACTTCTTGGTTATGAAAAAAAGAATCAAATAAATGGAGAATGCCTACTGCACAGATAGCACTTGGAATACTCCCAATCGCTAGATACTTTACTAACTTGAAATTTATCGTCCTCTGCCTCCAATGTTGAATTGAACCAAAAAGTTTGGTTATGGAGTTATAAACAAGATCTGTACCTACTGCAATAGAAGGGCTGATACCTAATAAAATTAAAATTGGAGTCAACAAAGCGGCCCCTCCAACACCTGTTAATCCGACCATAAAGCCGATTAAAAGACCCATTACAATTATCCCCATACTCATTACACGCACACCCCGAATTATCTAATCTAATGTTGATTTATAACATTAAAATATGAAAGAGTTAGACACCTGTGACATGGCTGGTATGCCCAAAAAAAAAGGGGACCCAGCTTGGAGTCCACCTAAATCATTATTTATCTTTTTCTTCCTCATTCAAATTTATTTTTTTACATCCGACATATAAACAAGAGAAAATATCCAGCCCGGGCTTGGCTTTCGCTAATCCTTTTAAATATGGCGTGATCAAATCCTTAAAATCAGCTCCTACTTCTTCCTCTTCCAATATTCCATATACATAAAGCTTTTTTTCATCAAATAAAAAAGCTACGTTTCCTACTCCTTTGTTTTTTCCATCCACCACATTTAAAACCTGAAACTGCGGTGTGATTACTTCAGGAGAAAAATAAATTTGCAATGACATCTACTCCTTTTTGTCTAGTTCCAGTGCCAAGTAAACTCTCCTAAACGGACCTTTTTCAATTTTATGTGAAAGATAATTTTTCAAACAGTGAATCACTTTCTTTTGAAGGTTCCTTTTTAGCAACATGGATGAGCATCATGGAAAGCAATCCACATAACAATGTTAAACCTGCTGTAGATAAGAACATCCCTGAACGGGACCATTCCATTAATGCCCCAAAAATAGGTGGACCAATGGCAACACCTAAAAATCTAACGGATCCATATAGGGAGGTAACGAATCCACGCCGGTCTGCCGGTACGGAACCAGTAATAAAGCTATTGATACATGGAAGAACGAGCCCAGTTCCAATACTGCTTATGACTAAGACAGCAAAAAATGGCAGTAATTTTGTAAAGAAAACCAGTGATGCAAAGGAAGCTGTCATCAACAAACAGCCGATGACAATTAATCTTTTCATTACTTTCATTTTTTTTCCGATATTACTTCCAGTGAAATAAGAGGTCGTTGTCATAAATAAAAGTGGTATGGCTAATATTGCACCTTTTAGCAATCCATTAATATTATGTTCTTTCTCGAGAATATCGGATATATAAAACAAAATCCCAAAGAGTGTAAAAAGGCAGGAGGCACCTGTGAAATAAGCGGCAAATAACCAGCGTCCTTCTGTTTTGAAAACAGAAACAAGGCCTTTCACATATTTTCCCAAAGGGGGAGGTTCTTTCTCTGCTTTCTTTTCCTTGATAAAAAAGATAGTAAAGAGGACTGAAAGGGCACAAAAAATCGGAAAGGCAAAAAATGCTGCATACCAAAACAGAAGGGCAAGGAGCGAGCCAATAATTGGGCTGATTACCTTCCCAAATCCATTCGACGCTTCCACTAAACCTAAAACTTTACTTTGTTCTCCACCCTTAAATAAATCGCCTGCCAATGCCATGGCAATTGGAGCCGTACCAGCAGCACCCATTCCTTGCAAAATCCTGCCGGCTAATATCCATGTATAGGGATTGGAGAACCAGGCTGCCGCAGCGCCAGCCAATAATCCACCGCTGCCATATAAAATAAGAGCTGGGATAATAATCGCTTTCCGTGAAAATCGGTCAGATAAATATCCTAATACAGGTATAGATATTGCCGCTGCAATCGAAAATACTGAGATTATTAAGCTCGTCTGAAATTGAGTAATATTCAGTTCCGATTTCATTTTTGGAAGAATTGGGATTAACATTGAGTTTCCTAACACCAAAATAAGTGGGATTGAACCGATTGCAGTAATCGTCAAGCCTTTATGCTTTTGCTTTGGCAATGAATGTACACCCCTAACTGTGAAATTAAGCCCTATTATTGTTTGGAATGGGACAGCAGTTTATACAATCGTAATTGCCTAATTCTTAGGAATAATGACCATTATATACACATTCACCCATTTTTTGAATAATCTATCCTAGAAAAATAGAGGAGGCGCATTCCCTATGAGTTTTTTAACCATTCCCGAAAGGACTTCAGGAATTAGATCATACGGTTTAACTTCTGTGATCGATACGGGGACCCCGATGGGAGAATTAAAAAATATCCTAGCTGATTATGGAAACTTCATTGATATTGCAAAGATAGGAATTGGTTCAGCTTATGTAACGCCAAACATAAAGGAAAAGGTTCAGCTTTACAAGGAATATCATATTAGGACTTATTGTGGGGGTACATTATTTGAAAAATGCTTTTACCAAAAAAAAATTCCTGAATATTTATCCTTTTTACAGGATTTAGGGATTGAATGGCTCGAAATATCTAATGGGACACTAGATATCCCAATAAATGAACGCCTCCGTTTAATTTCACAATTAAAAAATGACTTTCATATCATTTCTGAAGTTGGTTCCAAGGATCCTAATCTGGAAATGTCTATTTCTGGATGGAAGGAAGAAATATCGCTCTTCTTAGAAGCCGGATGTGAGTATGTGATTACAGAAGGGAGGGAATCTGGGACATCAGGTATTTATGAAAAATGTGGTGATCTTAAGTCCGATTTAATTCAAGAGTTGGTCAGAGATGTTGACAGCAAAAAAATCATCTTTGAAGCACCCTCGGCAAAACATCAAATGTATTTTATTAAAGAAATTGGACCGAATGTCAATTTAGGAAATGTAAAAATACGAGATGTTCTAATATTAGAAGCGCAACGCTGTGGTCTTAGAAGTGAAACATTTTTTTTGGAGGGAAATGAATGCAAATAACGCTAATCAGACATCTTCCCACAGAATGGAATAAAAAAACCTGGCTGCAAGGCAGGAGAGATATAGAACTATCCCCATTAACAGATGAATTATATTTAGGAATAGCAGAGAATGCGCAGCGGCTAAAAAAATTAGCACCATTTGAACTTGTTTTGGCCAGCACCCTGAAACGAACTTATCAAACAGCTCAGCTTTATGGCCACGCATGCCAAACAGAGGGTTTATTAGACGAATTAGATTTTGGTCCATTTGAAGGGCGTCCAAAGGAAGAACTTTTCGAGAAATATCGTGAGATTTGGATTAATAATCCAAAAGATCTCGTTTTAGGAGAAAGTATTAAGAATTTAGAAGAAAGGGTTGTTTTGTTCATCGAGAAATATAAGAAGTTGTCCAATATTTTAGTGTTTGGCCATGGATCGTGGATTAGGGCAATGATTTCATATTCGCAGTTTGGCGATGTTAATCACATGAATAAAATAATCGTCGAAAACAATGCCTGTATTACACTAGCATTGAATTCCAATCTTCGAGGATAGAAAGTCGAGGTGACCTTACTTGTCTGATCTGTTGACGTATGAAAATTGGGATGAAAAAAAGGTAGGTACCCTTTTGGACCATCCTCGCGATTTTCTAGATATTTTAAAATGGGCTTACCAAAATTATGGAGACAAAATTGTCTATTCGTGCAGCTTTGGCGCAGAGGGAATTGTCTTAATCGATTTAATTCATAAAGTAAATAAAAATGCGAAAATTATTTTCCTCGATACCGGCCTCCACTTTACAGAAACTTATCAATTAATTGAGGAAGTTAGGAACAGCTACCCATCGCTGCAGATCGATCTTATTAAACCAAGGATATCGTTAGATGAACAAACCAAATGGTACGGAGACGAATTGTGGCAGAGTAACCCCAATCTGTGCTGTCATTTAAGAAAGGTGGTTCCTCTTAAGGAAGCATTACAGGATGTTGAGGCATGGATCACAGGTCTGAGGCGAGATCAATCCCCCACAAGGAGTAACACGCAATATATAAATAAGGATGAAAAATTTAAGAAAATAAAAATTTGCCCCCTCATTCACTGGTCATGGGAAGACATTATGAATTATATCCATCTAAATCATTTACCCTACAATCCCTTACACGATAAAGGGTACCCAAGTATTGGCTGTGCTCCCTGTACAAAGCCTGTCGCAGATTCAAGAGACTCTCGTTCCGGACGGTGGGCTGGTCAATCGAAAACTGAATGCGGACTCCATGAAACATTATAGGCCACAAAGGCAAATTCAAGAGATTAGGGAGGGAGTAAAATGAGTGAAAGTGTCCCCCATGGGGGTGAATTGGTAAATAGGATCAACCTAAATACTCCAATTGATTACACTCGTAATTATGTAGAACTAGGAAATTTAGAATTAAGTGATTTGGAGTTAATTGCAAATGGTGCATATAGCCCGCTTACTGGGTTTATGGGGATAACTGACTATAATTCAGTCGTTAGAAATATGAGATTGTCCGATGGACTCCCGTGGTCGTTACCGATTACATTAGCTATTAACAAAGATAAAGCGAAGGAACTTAAAACCGGTGAGATGATCAATCTAATCCATAATGGCACTGTGTATGGTGTAATGGATGTGAAGGAATTATTTATCCCTGATAAAAAGTTTGAAGCTGAGATGGTATACAGAACAACCGATATTCATCACCCAGGGGTTAAAAGGCTGTTAGAACGGCCGGAGATCTATCTCGGAGGTCCCATTACCCTGATAAAAAGACCTGAGAAAAGTAAGTTTGAAAGCTATTATTTGGACCCCATCCAAACAAGGAAGCAGTTTAGGAGATTAGGTTGGAATACGGTAGTTGGTTTCCAAACTCGAAATCCCGTGCACCGGGCCCATGAATATATTCAAAAAACAGCATTAGAGACTGTCGATGGGCTTTTCTTAAATCCGTTGATGGGTGAGACCAAATCGGATGATATTCCCGGTGAAATCCGTATGAAAAGCTATCAAGTCTTAATCGAAAATTATTACCCGAAAGATCGGGTGTTCCTTTCTGTTTTTCCTGCCGCGATGAGATATGCTGGACCTAGGGAAGCAATTTTTCATGCCATCGTCCGGAAAAATTTTGGATGTACTCATTTTATAGTAGGGAGAGATCATGCCGGAGTAGGAAACTATTATGGAACATATGATGCCCAAAAAATATTTAGTCACTTCACTGACGAAGAACTTGGCATAAAACCGCTCTTTTTTGAACATAGCTTTTATTGTAAAAAATGCGAAAACATGGCTTCTGAAAAAACATGCCCTCATGATTCACAGCAACACGTAATTTTATCAGGCACAAAGGTGAGAGGTATGTTAAAAAACGGGGAACAGCCGCCAAAGGAATTTAGCCGGCCAGAAGTGGTCGAAATTCTAATCCAAGGAATGAAAGAAGCCTACCTAGATGAAACCCGCCGTTTGGAGACCCCTTAAGGCGAACTATTTTTAGAAAATAAAGAGGTGATGAAATGGGAAATAGTAAGAATATTATTTGGCATCAGTCAACGGTGAAAAAAACAGATCGCTGCCTATTAAATGGGCATAAAAGCTGTGTATTGTGGTTTACAGGTTTATCTGGATCAGGAAAATCTACCTTGGCTAATGCTGTGGATCATGCTTTGTATCGACAAAATATTAGGAGCTATGTTTTGGACGGTGATAATATTCGCCACGGGCTAAATAGTGATTTGAGTTTTGGCGTTAAGGACAGGAGAGAAAACATTCGGAGAATCGGGGAAGTGGCAAAACTGTTTGTTGACAGCGGCCTGATTGTTTCTTCTGCATTTATTTCTCCATTTCTTGATGATCGGCAGCTTGTTCGAAATATGTTTGATCCCCGCGAATATATTGAAATATTTTTGAATTGTCCTATCAATATCTGTGAAGACCGGGACCCAAAAGGGCTATATAAAAAAGCAAGAAAAGGAGAAATCCCTGACTTTACGGGAATATCCTCTCCGTACGAGGTGCCAAATGATCCAGAAATCATGATTGAAACTGATAAAATGACACTTGATCAATCCGTTGAAAAAATTTTAGCCTATTTAAAGGAAGAGAAGATTCTTTAGGGATCTTCTTATCTTTTTCTCCAATTTGTCGTTAGGAATCTTATTTTTTGTAATTTTAATTCAAAAATAAAATCAATGATATTCGTCGAAAAGAATTGGCAAATAACCGCGAAAATAACAATTTTATAATCAATCACAAGGGCGGTTAATAAAAAAATCAAAAAGTTTATTCCCATCATTACTTTTCCGGGACTCCATTTCTTATAGGAAGCGATCATTAATGCTGGAATGACCATTCCACCGCTGGATGCCCCCGCTCGAATCAATAATCCTACACCAATACCAAAGAAAACACTTCCACCTAGTATATCCACCATAATATGGATATGAAGATGTGGAACTAGGGCTGTTAGAAAAGTTACTGTCGTGGAGGTAATAGCAACCGAAAGAATCGTTCGAATGGTCCAGGTGTATCCAAAATACTTTAAAGCGAAAAGTAGAAAAACAATATTAGATAACCATAAAGAGAAACCAAGAGATAAATGAAACCAGTGATTTACCAAGATCGCAAGTCCTGCTGCCCCGCCGGAAGGGATGGAGTGAGGAAATAAAAACAAGGACATCGACATGCCCTGAAGGGTAGCCCCAAATAAAATGCAGAAATAGGTTAAATAAGTTCTTTTCATAGTTTAAAGAAATAAACCATATCAATTGTATTTTTCAATTCCACATAAATACCTCCTCAGGACTATCACTCCTTGTCCATTTTATGAGAAGAAAAAAAGGAATATGTAGAATGTTTTTTCAACGTGATAATATCAAGATAAAAGGAGCGCCTGTTCAATTTTGTCGGGTTACTCTTTTCTTTGGTATTAATTAGATTTTTTACCTACTCCCCATACTAGGAAAATCAATGAAATCCCAATTAATAACCAAAAAACAAAACCTACCCAATAGAAACCCATAATAATCCCCCTTAAATTCTCATTTCTACTATAATAATATATGTCTGTTAACTTCTTTTCTTTTGTTATTATATTTTTCTTATTTTACAAAGGGGAACCTTTTGAACCTCTTATTTGGGTATATTTATATGAATTTATTAATAAGAATAGAACGAATGAAGTATTTACTGGGGGGGGATTGAATGAATGGGAATGAAAACTTACAACATCCTGATACAGGTGTTACATCTGGAATGTTTGTTGAGCGATCGTTAAATGAAATACGTTTTTGGTCTAGGATCATGAAAGAGCATTCTTTATTTCTTCGATTAGGTTTTAGAGCAGAGGATACTCAACTAATCCAAGAGGCTAATCAATTTTATCAATTGTTCGAACGCATCGAACAAACTGCACATTCCACTACCAATCAAGCAGATCCTGAACAAATAAGAAGATTTAATTCGGAAGTACAACAAGCTGCAACCAGCATTTTTGCATTTAAACGAAAAGTACTAGGTTTAATACTTACATGTAAATTGCCGGGGGCAAATAATTTTCCACTGTTAGTTGATCATACAAGTAGAGAAGCTAATTATTTTAGAAAACGATTAGTGGAATTAAACGAAGGTAAATTAAAACCCCTTCCAGATGCCATCATAAAAGAAAATGTCTTCTTTCTAAGAATTATGGCAGACCATGCTAAATTTATTGGTCATCTACTGGATCCATCCGAAAGGAAGTTAATTGATATAGCCCAAAATTTCAGCAATGACTTTGATCAATTGATGTATCAAGCAAGAGACTTAGAATCTATGAAACCACAATCTCAAACCGTTCCTCTTTTAGATCAATTCCTGGATCAGAATCGTGTATCGGTCTCCTCTCTACGGGACTTCAAGAAAACGGCACGTGATTTAATTGAGCAATGTAAAATAAAGAGTATCATCCATCCACTATTAGCAGACCATGTTTTTCGTGAGGCTGATAGATTTCTTGAAATTATTGATATGTTTGATGCGCATCTTACAAGCGGTACCCCACAACCTAGATTTTAGAAGATTGAAGAAGGCATCCTATGCAAAAAAGCAGTTAAATTGAAGAAGGCTATTCTAGGACCCCGTTAGGTTCAAGAATAGCCTTCTTCAGGTTCTCCTTCTATTTCTTACTTTTTAGTGGTCGTCCAAAAAATTATCTCTAATTTTTAATTGAGGCTTCTTTTGGTGACCAGGTTTTTCGCCATGACATTTGTGCAATAAGTAGAACTATTAAAGCCGTGATTCCAACCCCTGTATAAACGATAAATCCAGATCCGTACGTTCCGGTAATTTCCTTAAGTGATCCAAGTATATTTGGTACAAAAAATCCGCCAACCCCGCCAGCTGCTCCGACAATCCCGGTAATCATCCCAATTTCTTCTTGGAAGCGCTGTGGAACTAATTGAAATACTGCACCATTTCCCATTCCAAGGCAGAGCATTCCGAAAAACAATAAGGTTGTCACAATAGCCAAAGATGGAAGCTGGCTCACGCCGAACATACTGAGCGCGACCCCGATAAATAAAAAGGTCAGAAGGCGTACGCCGCCGATTTTATCGGCTATGAAACCACCAACAGGACGGAAAAAGCTTCCTGCCGCTACGCAAAGAGTGACAAAATCGCCTGCTCTTACTTTTGATAAATCGTATTGATCCACAAAAAAGATGCTTAAGAAACTGGACAAACCGACAAATCCTCCGAAGGTGACACTATAAAGCAAACAAAAAAACCATGTGTCTTTTTGTTTAAATACTTTCAAATATTCAACCACCGGTTTTGCAGCTGGTTGTGAAGGTGCATCCTTTGCAAGAAGAATATACAAGATAAATACAATCAAAAGAGGAATAATAGCTAATCCCATTACATTATGCCAGCCAATATTTTCTGCAAGACGCGGGCCAAATAATGTAGCAAAAAGTGTTCCGCTGTTTCCAGCTCCTGCAATTCCCATTGCAAGTCCTTGTAAATGTGGCGGGTACCATCTGCTTGCCATAGGTATAGCTGCCGCAAAACTTGCTCCTGCTACTCCGAGTAGAATTCCTATCAAGTAAAGTTCGGTTAACGTCTGTCCGAATAACCAGCCCCAAGCAAGCGGGATGGTGGTGACGAGCATCCCGCTTATTGCTGTTTTTCGCGGACCAATACGATCCGTCATAACTCCAAGGATGAGCCTGAAAAACGATCCACTTAGGATTGGAACAGCAACGATGAAACCCTTCTGAGCGGGAGATAGTCCAAAATCTTTTGTTATATAAACCCCTAGTGCCCCCAAAATCACCCAAATCATGAAACTAACATCAAAATATAAAAATGACGCTGCTAATGATGGCGCATGCCCGCTTTTTTTTAGATCTGATAACCTCATAATGTTGTTCTCCCTTCTATTTGTATCATAGTTAACTATCAAATTACATTTTTACTTTTATTACCATTCAAAACAGCTATCTTTTGAAAACATGACCCTTACTAGTAAAACCAAGAATGAAAATAAACCGATATTGTTTTTCATCACTTTTCCTCCTTAACATTGTTGGTATTTGTGTTTCCCTTGCTTTGTTTAACAATAACGTATTGAAACAGGAGATGTCTCATAGCGTGTAAGGAACTCTAACACGAAACTTATTGTGTTAGAAAATGTTACACACTGAATTTCTTTTGATGAGTTTTATGGAATAATAGGGGATATTTATGGTTTCAGTTACCCAAATATCGAACATACGGAGGCTTTTAGAATGGATAAGCAAAAACTCGTACTGATAGGTAATGGAATGGCAGGGGTGCGGAGCATTGAGGAGATTTTAAAGCATTCACCTTATTCCTTTGAGATTACGATTTTCGGAAGCGAACCACACCCTAACTATAATCGGATCCAATTATCGGCCGTCTTGCAGGGTGGTACATCGTTTAAAGATATTACAATCAATGATCGTGATTGGTATAACCAACAGAACATCAAACTGTTTACTGGAGAAACGGTGATAAAAATTGATACGGAAAAACAACTTGTTAAGACGGATAAAAATCAGGAGGTTCCTTATGACCGACTAATAATCGCAACAGGTTCTGTTCCATTTCAGCTGCCGCTGCCAGGTGTTGATAAAGAAGGAGTCATCACATTTCGAACCATGGAAGATTGTCAGAAAATGATTGAAACAGCGAAGCATTATAAAAAAGCGGTAGTGATTGGCGGTGGAGTCTTAGGTTTAGAAGCTGCCAAAGGTCTGCTCAATCTTGATATGGAAGTAACCGTGGTGCATAATTGCCTAAATTTAATGGAAAGACAACTGGATGAAACCGCAGCGAAACTGTTGCAAACAGAGTTAGAAAAGCAAGGATTTCATTTTCTTTTTGAAAAAGAAACAAAGGAGATTTGGGGAAGCGAGCGCGTGGAAGGAGTGTCATTTAAGGACGGCACCGAAGCAGAAGCTGATTTGGTTGTAATGGCAGTAGGGGTACGACCCAATATACAGTTAGCAAAGGAAAGCGGAATCGAAACTAACCGCGCCATCCTCGTTAATGATTATATGGAAACGAATATACCGAATATTTACGCTGTTGGTGAATGCGTGGAGCATCGAGGAATTGTCTATGGATTGGTGAAACCTCTTTATGACCAAGGGAAGATTTTAGCCAAACGTATTTGCGGCTTGGAATCTAAAGGATACGAAGGAACTATTCTTTCCACTCAATTAAAAATATCGGGTGTGGATGTGTTTTCAGTTGGTCAGTTTACCTGTGATGAAAGTCTTAAATCAATTGAAATTCATGATGAGTTAGATGGTACTTATAAAAAGCTTGTCTTTGAAGATTCTAAAATAGTTGGCGCCGTTTTATTTGGTGATACTAGGGACCGTACAAGATTGCTAGATATGATCATGAAAAAACAAGATATGTCGGACGTAGAGAAAGTTACTTTATTTCAATCGTCAATTGACGGCGGGGATTCCGTCGCTTCTATGGCGCATAGCGAAATGATCTGCAATTGTAACGGAGTAGCGAAAGGGGCCATTATTGAAGCGGTTCTAAAAAATGGATTAACGACCGTGGAACAAGTAAAAAAGTGTACCAAGGCATCCAGCTCTTGCGGCGGCTGTAAACCGTTAGTATCTGATCTTCTTTCCTATATCCAGAGCGATGAATTTGATGAGGTCATTGAACAAAAATCAATGTGCCAATGTACATCGTTAACGGAAGATGAAGTGGTTTACGAGATGCAATTGCAAAGCTGCACTACGGTACAAGAAGTAATCGAGGTGCTTAATTGGGAAAATAAGGAAGGATGCACTACCTGTCGTCCTGCCTTAGCCTATTATTTAGGAATGATATATCCAGAGTATGAGAGCCGACAAGAATCACTTTTTGTATCCGAACAAATGAATGCCATTGTTCAACAAGATGGTACTTACACCGTTGTCCCACAGATGTACGGCGGAAAAACGACAGCAGAACAACTGCGAACGATTGCCGATGTTGCAGAGAAATATAGCATCTCTAATGTTGCGGTAACTAGTGAACAAAGAATTCATTTGATGGGGGTGAAGAAAGAGGACCTGGCTGATGTTTGGGCTGATTTGAACATGGATGTTAGTTCCACTTATGGAAATATGGTTCAAAATATTAAAACAAGTATCGGCGAGCATATTTGCCGTTGTGACAAGCAATCATCGATTCAACTGGCTGTCAGTCTCGAAAAAAAATTGGAATTTCTCACCACACCCTACCGTGTGAAAATGGGCATATCTGCTTGTATGCATAATGGTGCAGGTTCGACTACGAAAGATATCGGAGTGATTGGAACAAGTCTTGGCTGGGAAATTTATGTCGGTGGCAGCAGTGGACGTAATGTACGAGCAGGTGAGTTATTATGCCTTGAATCATTGAATCATGATGTGATCGAAATTATTTGTGCCTTTATTCAATATTACCGTGAAACGGCCAATTTCCTTGAACGTACATGGCAATGGATCGAAAGGGTTGGTTTAGTGCATGTGCGCGAAATTCTATTTGACTTAGAACATCGCCAGCAATTATTGCTGCGGTTAGAGAAAGATCGTTTGCTACGCAAAAAACTTTTAGTAAAAAGTTCCAGATCATCAACAGTCCTATAAGGAACGTTCGTTAAAATTAACTATTACGAAAAAAAGTGAGTAAAGGGTGAGCTATTTTGACAGAAGCATTTTTAAAGTATTTTCGTACAAAGGAACAAGAAGTGAAATCAGAAAAAAAATACGAGTCACAATGTCCATACTGTAGTATGCAATGTAAAATGCAATTGATTGAACAATCGATTGTTACGAGAAAAAAATATATAACCATTGGTAAAGAGAATCCAACCTCGGAGGGGCGTTTATGTATTAAGGGTATGAACGCCCATCAACATGCTTTTCATAAGGACCGTTTGAAATATCCATTATTAAAAGTAAATGGAGAATTTGTTCGTGTTTCTTGGGAGACGGCCTTGAATAAAATTAAAGAAAACTTTACTAAAATCCAGGCAGAATCCGGACTGAATGCCTTAGCGGTTTATGGGAGCGCGTCGATCACAAATGAAGAAGCTTACTTATTGGGAAAATTTGCTAGGGTTGCATTAAAAACAAAATACATTGATTATAATGGACGTCTTTGTATGTCAGCAGCTGCTTCAGCGGCGAGTCAAACCTTTGGGTTGGACCGAGGATTCACGAACAGCTTGGCAGAAATTCCATCGACTCGCTGCATTATATTAGCCGGGACGAATATTGCTGAATGTCAGCCAACGATAATGCCTTATTTTGAAAAAGCGAAAGAAAATGGTACCTATATTATCGCTATCGACCCTCGTGAAACAGCAACAACGAAAATAGCAGACTTGCATTTAAAACCTAAACCAGGAACAGATGCTGTGTTAGCTAATGGGATATTGAAAGTTATCATTGAAGAAAATTATGTTGATAAGGACTTTATTCAAAAACGTGTGAACGGATTTGAAGAAGTTAGAGAGTATGTATTATCCCTTAATTCGGAAGAAATTGAAGAGATTACCGGCGTTCCAATTGAACTCATTCGCAAAGCGGCAGTAAGGTTTGGTAAAGAAGAAACAGGAATGATATTTACAGCGAGAGGGGTAGAACAGCACACAAATGGCTCGATGACGGTCCGAAATTTCCTAAATATTCTGGTTTCAACTGGGAAAATTGGCAAACCGGGCTGTGGTTATGGGGCGATTACAGGACAGGGAAATGGCCAAGGGGCGCGAGAGCATGGCCAAAAAGCAGACCAGCTTCCTGGATATCGGTCGATTGAGAACGAAGAACATCGAGAATATGTGGCCAGTGTTTGGGGAGTTAAAAAGGACGACTTACCACATAAAGGTGTTTCTGCCTATGAAATGATCGAGAAAATCTATGAAGGTGAAATTCAAGGCTTGTTTCTGATGTGTTCCAATCCGATGGTCTCCAATCCAAATGCCCACTTTGTCAAAGAGGCCTTTAAAAAATTAAAATTCTTTGTCGCGGTGGATCTGTTTGTTTCAGAAACAGCGAGATTAGCCGATTTAATATTGCCAGCTTCTTCTTATCTAGAAGATGAAGGAACGATGACGAATATAGAAGGACGGGTAACATTACGGGAAGCAAGCTATCCTTGTCCAGGAGAAGTGAAGCATGATTGGCAAATCATTTGTGAAATTGCCCGTGTACTTGGAAAAGAAAAGTATTTTTCCTTTTCATCTGCAGAGGAAATTTTTTCCGAATTAAGAATGGCAAGCCGTGGGGGGAATGCGGATTATTTTGGAATGACATATGAACGTCTTAGGAAGGAAGGCGGAATATTATGGCCATGCCCAGCTACTGACCATGGTGGGACGAAAAGAGTGTTTGAGACATCCTTTGCCCATTCAGATGGAAAGGCAGCGATGGTGGTTGTTTCGAATATCCCTGAGGTTCCAAAAGAACAATTATCTGAAGAGTTTCCACTCTATTTAACAACAGGAAGAGTCATGTCACATTACTTAACAGGAGTGCAAACAAGAAAAAGTCCAGCATTAGCGGCAAGGAATGTAGAACCATTTATGGAAATTCACCCTGCAACCGCATTAAAATTTCAAATCCAAGACCAATCATTAGTGAAAATCGAATCGAGAAGAGGAAGTGTTGTGGTTAGAAGCAAATGGTCGGAAACAATTCGCCATGATACCATTTTTGTTCCCTTCCACTGGGCCGACTCACAAAATATTAATCTCCTTGTCTCAAAAGAATTGGATCCTGTCTGTAAAATGCCTGGATTTAAAGTCAGTGTTGTAAAGGTAAGTCCAGTAAAGGATTTCCTAAATTGAAATTTCTATGTTAGAAGACCTTACACATTAAGTTAGTTATTGAGTGGTCTATGCTATAGTTTAAGAAACATTCTAAGGGAGGAAACCTAACGTGAATAAGAAAAAGTTGGTTCTTGTAGGTAATGGAATGGCTGGAGTTAAAGCCATTGAAGAGATTTTAAAACTATCTAAGGAGTTATTTGAGATTACCATTTTCGGAAGCGAACCACATCCGAATTATAATAGAATACTGCTTTCAAAGGTTTTACAAGGTGATACAGAGGTTAAAGACATTACGCTTAATGACTGGGATTGGTACACAGAAAACAACATTCAGTTGTTTACAAGTGAAACAGTGATCAAAGTTGATCCATTGAAGAAAGTTGTTGTAACCGATTTAGGAAGAATTGAACCATATGATGAGTTGATTTTAGCGTCAGGGTCACTCCCATTTATCCTTCCGATTCCAGGAGCTGAAAAGATCGGTGTGACTGCTTTTCGGGATATAAGGGATACCGAAGTGATGCTTGAAGCCTCGAGGAAGTATAAAAAAGCGGCCGTAATTGGCGGCGGATTACTCGGACTCGAAGCTGCCAGAGGACTTTTAAACCTTGGAATGGATGTTTCTGTTATACATCTCGCCCCTTATTTGATGGAAAGACAATTAGATCCACAGGCAGGGAAACTATTACAGTCGGAATTAGAAAAACAAGGAATGAAGTTTTTATTAGAAAAACAAACGCAAGAAATTGTTGGAGATGACCGCGTAGAAGGTTTAAGGTTTGGCGATGGAACGGTCCTTGATGCAGACTTAGTCGTGATGGCTGTTGGTATTAAGCCAAATATCGAATTGGCCAAAGTAAGTGGTATTGCTATTAATCGCGGTATTGTCGTGAATGATTTCCTACAAACGAGTGTTCCTAATATTTACTCTGTAGGAGAATGTGCCGAACACAACGGATCGGTATACGGTCTTGTAGCACCATTGTTTGAACAAGGAAAAGTATTAGCTCATCATATTTGCGGAGCGAAGACCAATGGCTATCACGGCTCCGTTTTGTCTACACAACTGAAGGTTTCTGGGGTCGAGGTATTCTCTGCCGGAGATTTTATGGAAGGTGAAGGAAAGGAAGCCATTAAAGTCTTTGATGGAAATGACAGCATTTATAAGAAGATCGTGATTCAAGACAATAAAATTGTTGGCGCCGTACTGTTTGGGGATAGCAGTGATGGAAATCGCCTATTTTCGATGATTCAAAAGCAAGCAGATGTTTCCTTTACCACGAAGGTATCACTTTTACAGCCACTTAATGATGATTTCGGGAGCAGTTTAGTAGCTTCCATGAGTGAGGAGGACATTATTTGCGGATGTAATGGTGTAACCAAAGGAACGATTATCCAGGCGATACAGAATCAAGGTTGTTCATCCATTGATGAAATCAAAGCTTGTACCAGTGCTTCTCGGTCTTGCGGGGGATGTAAGCCACTTGTTGCAGAAGTGTTACAACATACACTTGGGTCAGCGTATGACGGCACTTTACAGAAAGAAGCGATTTGCAGCTGCACTCATTTTTCGAGAGATGAAATAGTGGAAGAGATTAAATCCAAAGGTTTGACCCATATCAAAGAAGTGATGAATGTTCTTGGGTGGAGTACTGAGGAAGGTTGTTCAAAATGCCGCCCTGCTTTGAATTACTATTTAGGGATGGTCAATCCGATAGAATATATGGACGAAAGAGAGTCCCGGTTTGTCAATGAGCGGATGCATGCCAATATACAAAAGGATGGAACATATTCTGTTGTACCACGAATGTACGGTGGTGTAACGAATTCACAAGACCTACGAAGGATTGCTGACGTGGTAGATAAATATGAAATACCACTAGTAAAACTTACAGGCGGACAACGGATTGACTTACTCGGGGTTAAAAAAGAAGACTTGCCAAAAGTATGGACAGATTTGGATATGCCTTCCGGGTCAGCCTACGGAAAATCACTACGTACAGTGAAAACATGTGTCGGTGAACAGTTCTGCCGTTTTGGAACCCAAGATTCCATGGGTCTAGGCATCGACCTTGAGAAGAAATTTGAAGGACTACAAACACCTCATAAGGTGAAAATGGCTGTTTCTGCTTGTCCGAGAAGCTGTGCGGAGTCGGGGTTTAAAGATATTGGGTTTATTGGAATTGACGGGGGCTGGGAACTTTATGTCGGCGGGAATGGCGGAACCCATTTACGCGGGGGAGATTTACTATACACCGTGAAAACATCAGAAGAGGCGATGGAAATTACCGGTGCGTACCTTCAATATTACCGTGAAACAGCCAACTATTTAGAACGTACTTCGGCATGGATTGAACGTGTAGGGTTAACACATGTACGGTCGGTTCTTGATGATAAGGGAAAACGTCAAGAATTAAATAAACGAATGGATGACGCATTATCTGTAATTAAGGACCCATGGAAGACAATAACAGAGGATGAAAAAGTAAGAAAAGAATTGTTTGAGAGTGTAGTAATGTCGTAAGAACTTACATTTAAAGGAGGACATCGTCCAATGACAAAGAATAGCGTAGAAATGGTATCAATCGGTTCTGTACGGGATCTTCCAGAACGATTAGGAAAGACTGTTTGTGTCGGAGATAAAGAAGTGGCTGTTTTTAAATTATTAAATGGGAGTGTGCGTGCCGTTGAAAATCGCTGTCCACATAAAGGCGGGGTTTTGAGCGAAGGAATGGTAAGCGGCGAATTTGTTTTCTGTCCCATGCATGATTGGAAAATATGTTTGGATAATGGGAAGGTGCAAGAGCCGGATGCAGGCTGTGTGAAAACCTATAAAACCAGAATAGAAGGGGAAGAAGTATTTCTCTTAATCGATTAGTTCAGTAAAATGGAGGTCTTTATGATTCAAACAAAGGGGAAAGTCTATATTGTTGGAGCTGGTCCTGGTGATCCTGAATTAATTACGGTTAAAGCAGCGAAATGTCTTGAGCAGGCAGACGTTATTCTTTATGATCGGTTAGTCAATCCGGTGTTGCTGAAATACGGTAAGAGCGACGCTGAGTTCATCTATTGCGGAAAAGAGCCGGGAAACCATTGTGTTTCCCAAGATTCCATCCATCAAATATTAGTAGATAAGGCCTTGGCTGGTAAAACAGTTGTTCGATTAAAGGGCGGAGACCCATTTATTTTTGGCCGAGGCGGTGAAGAAGCGGAAGTGCTGGTTCAAAATGGGCTCGAATTTGAAATTGTACCTGGGATTACCTCTGGTATTGCAGCCCCGGCTTATGCGGGAATTCCTGTCACTCACCGTGAATGGAGTCAATCGTTTGCTATGATTACAGGTCACTGTTTAAGTGGCAAACCAAAAAACATTCGTTGGGACCATCTAGCCCATGGTGTCGATACTCTTGCTATTTATATGGGTGTCAAACATCTTCCTTTTATATGCAGCCAACTTATATCCTGTGGAAAGGAGTCTCAAACACCTATAGCTGTAATTGAACAAGGGACAACAGGAAATCAACGGACAGTTGTCGGTACACTTGAGACGATTGTTGAAGTTGTAAATGAAAATCGAATCACAAATCCAGCCATGATAGTCATCGGAGAAGTTGTCAAACTATCGGAGAAACTATCCTGGTTTCCGGAAAGTGTTAAAAAAGAGATACTTATATAAAAAAATGAGATTGTAAGAGTTTATAATTAAATATTATAGACTCTTTTTTTGTGATAAAATATGATTTTACAATCAGAAAAAAATTCAAAAATCGTCGAACTAAAGATAATTGCCATTGAAATTTGATGGCTTTTTTTCTTTTTCTCACCATAATAATAATTAATTGATTTTTATGCAGGATTAATTATAATTATGTAGAATTGCATAACTAAATATACCTAATTAAGAGGGCGGAATAATGAATAAATCGGGTCAAATTATCCTGGTGCTGATTTCGGTTTTATATATCAGTTACCAAAAGATTTACGAACATCATCCTTTTTTTTCGATAGACTTTTTTCTTTTTACCCTGATTGCATGGGTAATGGGTTGGCAATATGATAAAGCACGCTATTATGAAAAAAAGGCACGTGCTAGTGAGGAGAGCTATAAGAAGTTAATAGATTCATTGCCTGCACCCGTCTATATTACGAGTAATCATAGGTTTTTATATGTAAATAAGGCTGCCATGAACATGATTGGTGCTACCAAACTAGAAGATGTAATGGGGAAATCCATTTTTGATTTTATTGTCACAGACTATGAAAATCGTTTGCTTGAACGTTTTAAACAAATAAAGAAAGAAAAGCAGCCCGTAAACACCATCGAATACAAAGCAAAACGTTTGGATGGAACACCATTTTTCTTTGAAGTATCTTCCTTGTTTATCGTTTTTGGGGGAAAAGATGCGGTGTTGTCCATTGGCAACGATATTACTGAAAAAATGGAAGAAACAGAACGTCTACTTCAAAAGTCTGAAAAATTGGCATTATTAGGCCAAATGGCGGCAGGTATAGCCCATGAAATACGGAATCCACTCACATCTATAAAAGGTTTTATCCAACTCTTAAGGACCAGCACTAGGAAAGAGGAATACTTTGATATTCTGTTAACAGAGCTTGACCGGATTAATGATATCGTCGGGGAGTTCCTCGTGCTTGCCAAACCGACAGCTGCCGTATATATAACACGGGATATAAAGATGTTATTAAAGGATGTTGTCACCTTAATTAACAACCAGTCTCTTTTAAATAATGTTCAAATCTTTGTGGATTTTGACAATGATTTGCCGTTGATTAGCTGCGAAGAAAATCAACTAAAACAAGTTTTTCTAAACCTACTTAAGAATGCGATTGAAGCAATGCCTAAAGGCGGAAATATTAATGTATACGTTATGAAAAAAGAAGATGGGAAAATTTCGGTACAAATCATTGATCAGGGGGTTGGGATTCCGGAGGAACGAATCTCTACTCTAGGGGAACCATTTTATACCACGAAGGAAAAGGGAACAGGTCTTGGCCTAATGACTTGCTACAAAATTATCGAAGGCCATAATGGGGAACTAAACATTTACAGTAAAATTAACGAAGGAACCACCATTGAAATAATTTTACCAACAATTACTCAGCCATTATTAAAGATGGAGGTGAGCCATTCATAACGAATGGCTTATTCTATTTACTTGAAAAAATGATAAAATATCATAATAGAGTTAGATGAAAGAGATTAGGAGAGGAATTGTGGGTTCGTTACAATCTAAACAAATGCTTAGTGAAGTTCTTTTTTTAACTATTTTGTTATGTTCATCAAAAGTATTAGGAATTTTAATTAAACTGTGTCGGAGGAATATATGGAAAAGAATAGGTATGTGTTTTGGGGCCTTGTAATATCAACCCTAATATCAGCACTTGATGCAAATATTATGCAAACGGCAAGTCCAACTATAGTGAAACAGCTCGGAGGAATGGAGCTGTTTGCATGGATATTTGTTGTCTATATGTTGGCAAGTACGGTTACGGTCCCGCTTTACGGGAAATTATCTGATATGTATGGTCGGAAAAAGCTGTTAATTATCGCTGTTTCAATATTTACCCTTGGTTCGATTCTCTGTGGAATGGCCAATTCCATTGGTACGCTGATTATTTTTAGAGGTGTCCAAGGAATAGGGGCAGGCGGGATGATCCCACTCTCCATGATTATCGTAGGTGATTTGTTTACGATAGAAAACCGTGGGAAAATTCAAGCGGTCTTTAGCAGCATATGGGCAATTTCATCCATTGTTGGACCCGTATTGGGTTCCTTCTTTGTCGAAGCACTAACGTGGAGATGGATCTTCTTTATCAATATTCCCATTGGAATTGCAACGGTTCTTTGTATGATTCCTTATAAGGAAAAAATCGAATTTAAAAAGACCCATATCGACTACAAAGGTTTCTTCTTATTTGGGATTTCGATTACGCTATTATTGTTATCTACGAATGTAAATAATTCTATTTGGTACATTATCCTTGGGATTATCGGTTTGATTGTCTTCATATTGGTGGAGAGGAAAGAAGCACATCCGTTCTTGCCAGTATCATTGTTTAAAAACAAGGGAATCCTAATGACTAACCTTTTTATGTTATTTTACTGTCTGTCCTTTTTTGGAACATCCAACTTTATTCCATTGTATCTCCAAGAAGGTAATGATATGAGTATTTATAAAAGTGGACTAATTCTTCTCAGTATTGCGGTGGGCTGGATGTTTGGCAGTACCCCGGCAGGGAAGTGGATTATACGCTATGGATATAAAAGCTTATTTATCATCGGAAGCTTCATCACAACTGCTTCAGGCTTAGCATTATACCTATTCATCACTGATTTATCTTATATTGGTCTGTTTCTAATCTTAACTATCCAGGGCGTTTCATTTGGCTTATTATTTGCGGTTGGAACGATCGCTTCCCAAGAATTTGCTGAATCCCATATCAAAGGCATGTCTACTTCGCTGCAAATGTTTCTAAAAAACATTGGGACATCAATCGGGGTCACCATCATGGGACTCATCATCAATCAGGCTGCAAGCATCGTTATTGGAATGAAAAACGTGTTTCTTTATGCCCTTTGTTTGAGCTTAATTACAATTGTACTCAGCTTTGTCATTCCTGCTAAAACAACTGCTTTAAGTGAGAGTAAATAGTTTTAAACTTCATGGTGCCTGACACCCAGCAATTGTTGGTGTCAGGCACCTCTTTTTTATTCTTAAGGATTATTTAAGTATTTCCTTAAACTCTTTTCCCCTTTGAACATAGTGCTCGCTGGACATTTGTAACAAGTCCAGGTCCTTCTGAGTAATTTCGCGGACCACCCTTCCTGGTGAACCCAACACGAGTGAGCGAGGGGGAATTTTAATACCTCCAGATAGCAGCGTATTGGCTCCTATAATACAATCCTCGCCAACTTCTACATTGTCTAAAAGCGTTGAACCCATTCCAATAATACATCGATTGCCGACCTTACAGCCATGCAAAATAACATTATGGCCAATTGTCACATCATCAGCAATTTCGACTGGGAATCCTTCGAATAAATGAATCGTGGAATTGTCTTGAATACTGCAGCGTTCACCGATGATAATTGGCCCGTCATCACCACGTAATACCGCATTAAACCAGACAGATGAATCCTTTCCAATTCTCACATCACCAATTAAATAAGCACCAGGTGCCACAAAAACTGATTCATGAACATCTGGGGAAATTCCTTTGTAAGGGATCATCATATAAATCTCTCCTTTGAAATAACTGAATTATCTTTCTATTAATCTAAATATATCATGAAATCAAGACAAGATGTTTAATATGTATTTATTCATTTTCAATGAACTCTTTTTGCTCCTTCGATTAAAACAATTTGTATGCACCTATTTAAGTATTGATTTTTTAAAATGCAAAATTTTTTTGCCGTTTTCAATAAATTATATATTTTGCGCAAAATATTTTGGCACCAATTGAACAAAAAATCCTTTATTCATGCAAAATTAATGTTGGCACGGAACTTGCATATTATTTAACTGTAGCAAACGACAAGGGGGAACAAACATTGAAACCGTATACACATGAACCATTTACAAACTTTGCAGATGAAAAAAATAAACTAGCTTTTCAAGATGCACTTGCCTACGTTCAATCGCAGTTAGGAAAGGATTATCCAGTTGTAATTGGAGGGGAATCAATTACAACAGAAGAAAAAATTATCTCTATTAATCCAGCAAATACGGAAGAAATCATTGGTAGAGTTTCCATGGCCAATCAAGAGTTAGCAGAAAAGGCTATGCATGCCGCATTAACCACATTTGAAACGTGGAAAACATGGAAGCCTGAACATCGTGCCAATATTTTATTCAAGGCAGCTGCAATTATGCGCCGCCGTAAACACGAGTTTTCTGCTTATCTTGTCAAGGAAGCCGGAAAGCCATGGAAAGAAGCAGATGCCGATACAGCAGAAGCAATCGACTTCATCGAATATTATGGCCGTCAAATGCTGAGATTGAAAGATGGCTCACCAGTACAAAGCCGTGACGGAGAATACAATCAATATAATTATATTCCACTAGGTGTGGGGATTATCATTTCACCTTTTAACTTCCCATTAGCGATTATGGCAGGAACAACAATAGCAGCCATCGTCTCTGGGAATACGGTTCTTCTAAAACCGGCTAACTCAACACCAGTAGTAGCAGCAAAATTCGTTGAGTTGATGGAGGAAGCAGGACTTCCAAAAGGAGTTCTAAACTTTGTTCCAGGCAGCGGCGCGCAAATCGGGGATTACCTAGTTGATCATCCAAAAACACGCTTCGTATCCTTTACCGGTTCTCGCGAAGTTGGCTGCCGCATTAATGAACGTGCTGCTAAGGTTCATCCAGGCCAAAAATGGATCAAACGAGTTATTGCTGAAATGGGCGGTAAGGATACCGTAGTAGTAGATAATGATGCGGATTTAGATTTAGCAGCAGCAAGTATTGTCTATTCCGCTTTCGGCTTTTCAGGTCAAAAATGTTCGGCAGGATCTCGTGCAGTTATTCATCAGGAAGTCTATGATGTCGTCCTTGAGAAGGTGGTTGCTTTAACAAGAACACTAACTCTGGGCAGCCCTGAAGATGCAAATTCTTATATGGGACCTGTTATTGATGGCAAATCCTTCAAAAAAATCATGAATTATATTGAAGTTGGCAAGCAAGAAGGCCGGCTTATGACAGGCGGAGAGGGCGATGATTCTAAGGGTTATTTCATTCAGCCAACTATATTTGCTGACCTAGACGAAAATGCACGCCTCATGCAGGAAGAAATCTTTGGACCTGTTTTAGGTATTAGTAAAGCACGTGACTTTGATCATATGATGACCATTGCGAATAATACTGACTACGGATTAACAGGTGCATTAATTTCAAATAATCGTGAGCATATTGAAAGAGCACGTGAAGAATTCCACGTGGGGAATCTTTATTTTAACAGAACTTGTACGGGTGCGATTGTTGGTTATCAACCGTTTGGCGGATTTAATATGTCGGGTACAGATTCCAAAGCAGGCGGTCCTGAATATTTATTGCTACACATGCAGGCTAAAACAACATCTGAAACGCTATAAAAACTACAGCTTAGATGCCTCGATAGGTGGAGGTGGGATTTACTCCACCTGTCGAGGAAATTTGAAGGAGGAACTATAATGACAATAACTGAGACAACTAAAACAAATCAAATCATAGAACAAACAGATAAATTTGGTGCAAATAACTATCATCCACTGCCAATCGTTATTGCAAAGGCAGAAGGAGTTTGGGTGGAAAGTCCAGAAGGTAATCGTTACATGGATATGCTTAGCGCTTATTCAGCCGTTAACCAGGGACATCGTCATCCAAAAATTATTCAAGCATTGAAAGACCAAGCAGATAAAGTAACATTAACATCTCGTGCCTTTCATAATGATCAACTTGGTCCATGGTACGAGAAAATTTGTCAGTTAACCAATAAAGATATGGCACTCCCAATGAATACTGGAGCAGAAGCTGTTGAAACGGCACTAAAAGCAGCACGTCGCTGGGGTTATGATGTAAAAGGGATTGCTGAAAATCAAGCAGAAATTATTGCCTGCGTAGGGAATTTCCATGGCCGTACAATGGGTGCCGTATCCTTATCATCTGATCCGGAATATAAGCGTGGATTTGGTCCGATGCTGCCTGGAATCAACTTAATTCCTTACGGTGACCTCGAAGCATTGAAAGCAGCGATCACACCAAACACAGCAGCATTTTTAATCGAGCCAATTCAAGGTGAAGCAGGAATTATTTTACCACCAGAAGGATTTTTGAAAGCTGCATCTGATTTGTGTAAAGAAAACAAAGTATTATTCATTGCTGATGAGATTCAAGTAGGCTTGGCACGTACTGGAAAAATGTTTGCATGTGATTGGGAAGATGTGAACCCTGACATGTTGATCTTAGGTAAAGCACTAGGCGGCGGTGTGTTCCCAATATCTTGTGTTGTTGCCAATTCAGATGTATTAGGCGTTTTCAATCCAGGTTCTCATGGTTCAACGTTTGGGGGGAATCCACTGGCTTGCGCAGTATCGCTTGCAGCATTGGATGTAATTGAAGAGGAAAAACTAGCAGAACGTTCACTTGAATTAGGTAAATACTTCTTTGAACAATTACAATCTATCGATAATCCAAAAATTAAAACAATAAGAGGCCGAGGTTTATTTATCGGAGTTGAACTAACAGAAGCAGCAAGACCTTATTGTGAGCAGTTAAAAGAAACAGGCTTATTATGTAAAGAAACACATGATACCGTTATTCGTTTTGCTCCACCACTCACCATTACGAAAGAAGAAATCGATTGGGCTTTTGAAAAAATCAAAACGGTTTTAAGTTAATTTTTAAATAAAGGCTATGTTAAAGCTCATTGTTGATTTTGGCACATGTTGATTGGAGCGGAAGGCGCGAAGACTCCTGCGGGAGGACGGGGCCGAGGAGGCTCCCCGGACCGCCCGCGGAAAGCGAAGCGCCTGGAGCGGAAATCAACAGCCAATTATATAAATAAAAAAACTAATAATCTATTATACGACGGGGTGTCAGTCATGTCTGTTAAAGCGATAGTAACTGAAATGGAAAAGGAACAACAAAAAGAACAAGAATCATTAAATTTATTCAATTCAACCCAAACGATTATTCAAAAAGCTTTATCAAAATTGGGCTATAATAGCGAAATGTATGAATTATTAAAAGAACCGATCAGATTGTTAACAGTCCGCATTCCAGTAAAAATGGATGATGGTTCTGTCAAAATATTTACGGGCTATCGCTCCCAGCATAATGATGCGGTCGGCCCAACTAAAGGCGGCGTCCGTTTCCATCCTGAAGTGGATGAAGAAGAAGTAAAAGCGTTGTCCATTTGGATGAGCTTAAAGTGTGGAATCACCAATCTTCCATATGGCGGTGGTAAAGGCGGGATCATTTGTGATCCGCGAAATATGTCCTTTAGAGAGATTGAAGGTTTAAGCCGCGGCTATGTTCGTGCGGTCAGCCAAATCGTAGGACCTTCAAAAGACATTCCTGCACCAGATGTTTATACGAATTCACAAATTATGGCATGGATGATGGATGAGTACAGCCGTTTACGTGAATTTGATTCACCAGGATTTATAACTGGGAAACCAATCGTCCTTGGAGGTTCTCAAGGCCGTGAAACAGCGACTGCCCGGGGTGTAACAATCTGTATTGAAGAAGCAGTCAAGAAAATAGGGAAACAGTTGCAAGGAGCCCGTGTGGTCATTCAAGGCTTTGGGAATGCTGGAAGTTATTTGGCCAAATTTATGCATGATGCAGGTGCTAAGGTTGTGGCTGTATCCGATGTGTATGGCGCTATATACGATCCAAACGGACTTGATATTAATTACTTGCTTGATCGAAGGGATAGCTTCGGCACGTTCTCGCAACTATTTAAGAATACGATCACAAACCAAGAGCTACTTGAATTAGAGTGTGATATTCTAGTGCCGGCAGCTATCTCGAACCAAATCACAGCCAATAATGCTGCCAATATTAAAGCAGCGATTGTTGTGGAAGCAGCGAATGGTCCGACAACACTCGAAGCAACAAAGATTCTAACCGAGCGTGGTATTATCCTTGTTCCTGACATCCTTGCAAGCGCAGGCGGGGTAACTGTATCTTATTTTGAATGGGTGCAAAATAATCAAGGTTATTATTGGACAGAGGAAGAAGTAGAAGAAAAGCTTAAGAAGGTAATGGTTAGCTCTTTCGATAATATCTATCAAACTTCTAAAACACATCAAGTTGACATGCGTTTAGCAGCTTATATGGTTGGAATAAAGAAAGTTGCTGAGGCCTCTCGTTTCAGAGGATGGGTATAAAAGGAGTAGATTAATCTTTAAATGATTGAAATCTCCCTACAAGGATGGACGGAAAAATCTCTATCTGTTCTATGACTGTACGAAAATAAAAAAAGGAGTGACGAAAATTGTCAGTAGTGGTGGAAGAAGATATTTTCAGTCCATGTTCTGGGATCGTGGAAACTGTTTATACAGAGGAAAACGACCATGTATATGAGTGGGAAAAACTGTTTTTAATAAAAACCCAGAACGGTAGAATTGAAGAGATTTCGATCGGGATCAGCGGGTATATCACATCTTTACCTATAAAGAAGGGCCAAGAAGTTACTACTCAAACAGTCCTAGCAACCATCCAAGATGATTTGTTAATTACAGGATCTGATTAAGGAATTCGATATACTTTTAAAAAACTCTTTCCGTTTATTTGGAAAGAGTTTTTGCATGAGTGCCGACTAGTGGTAAAATATTGTCTATATAATGATTAAGCCTTGGGATAGGAGGTTGAATTTTGAATATTAATTTGAAGGATTTTCAACAATTAACAGATTATGACAATGTTTTAGTTGTAGATGAAAATGGGATTATTATCTTTAATGATTTAGCGGATTTAAATGTACTAAAAGAAATCGGCCTTAGACCTGAAGAATTTATGGGAAAGCATGTAACCTCCTCTTATAAGAACCTTTCGCATGAAAATAGTACCATTATGAACGTTTTAAAAAATGGAAAAGCGGTATGCAATGTAAAACAAGAACTAATCATGAAAAATGGAAATCTATTTGTTACGATAAATTCTACCTATCCAATTAAAGATAATGAAAAAATAATTGGGGCAATTGAATTCTCAAAACACCTTTATACAAAAGAAAACATCCAATCCTTAGACAAATTTGCAAGTCATAAGCTTTATCGAAGAAACAATACCATCTACACCATTGATAATATCATTAGTGTCAATCCAAAAATGGAAGCAATTAAAAATAAAATTAAAAAAATTGCTATGACAAATTCAACTGTATTGATCAACGGTAAAACAGGCACAGGAAAAGAAATGATTGCACAGTCGATCCATAATTTGAGCGATCGTTATGGAGGACCATTTATTTCACTAAACTGTGGTGCGGTTCCGCCAAACCTATTAGAAAGTACTTTGTTTGGCACGGTAAAAGGGAGCTTTACTGGTGCGATCGCTTTGATAGGATTATTCGAACAAGCTGAAGGCGGCACATTGTTTTTAGATGAGATTAATTCCTTAGATTTTTATCTTCAAGTAAAACTTCTTAAAGCTATTGAAGAAAAGGTTATTAGAAGAATAGGTGGAGATAAAAATATTAGTGTTGATATTCGAGTGATTTCAGCAACAAATGAGGACCCAGATGTTTTAGTTACAGAAAAACGGTTAAGAGAGGATCTTTTTTATCGATTGGGAGTTGTCCAGATTGATTTACCAACCTTAGCGGATCGAAAAGAAGATATAGAAAAGCTGCTTGAATATTATATCGATTTTTATAACAATAATATGAATATTTATATTGAAGGGTGTCAGCCTGAGGTTATTGAGTGTTTTAATCGGTATCCTTGGCCAGGGAATATAAGAGAATTAAAAAATGCGGTTGAAACGGCATATAATAATGTTTCTACCAATCATATCACGATAGAGGATATTCCAAAAAGAATGAGGGAATATCACGAATCTCCTACAAGTGATCAAATGGATAATAAGTTCGAATCCTTAAAAGAAGCGGTAGAACAATTTGAAAAAGAGCTGATAATGAAAGAACTTAGCAGCAAGAATGGAAAATTAACAGAAACGGCCAAACAATTGGGTCTATCGAAACAACTATTAAAATATAAAATCGAAAAGTACCAACTAGGATAAACGGTCATGTGATATCAATGAAAAACAAAATGGGACGGCCACGGATTGTATAAAATCTGTGGCTGTTTTTTTGATTCAAATGAAAAACTAGTTACTTGTCGCTAAAAATATTTTACGAATAAGTAAAAATTTTTACTCAAAAAGAAAGATAGTTGAAAATGATAAAAGATATTATCAGAAAATTCTAAAGGTAAAAAATAATTTATGTTTTAAAATTTTGGGAGAGTTCTAAATGATTTTTAGCATTTTAGCATAGATAAGCTAATCCTAATTGACTAAATAATTTTAATATTATAAAAGTTGGCACAGGAATTGCATTAATAAATAGTAAGTACGTAAAGTTCTCATGTTGATAAGGAGGTGTTTAGAAAAGTAATCAACTGCAAAACCACAGTTGATAAGAATTTACATATATAACTAATTTCCATAGTTTCGTAGAAAGGGGGAGAGCAATAAATGATTCAATTGAAAAATTTGGTAAAATCCTTTGGCTCCTTAACCGTATTAAAGGGTGTCGATTTAACCGTTAATGAAAAAGAAGTAGTTGTTTTAATAGGGGCAAGCGGCTCGGGAAAAAGCACTTTACTCCGCTGTTTAAATTTTTTAGAAGTATATGATGACGGGGAGATTCAGATTGAAGGAGAACCAATCGTTCCAAATAAAACAAATTTGAATAAAGTTCGTGAAGAGGTTGGCATGGTTTTTCAACACTTTAACTTATTTCCTCATAAAACAGTTCTAGAAAATATTATTGAAGCACCCATCTTTGTGAAAAAGAGAAAAGTGGACGAGGCAAAGCAGCACGCCTACGAATTACTAGAAAAAGTAGGATTAAGAGAAAAAGCAGATATCTATCCAGATAGCTTGTCAGGCGGGCAAAAGCAAAGGGTAGCAATTGCGAGAGCACTTGCGATGAAGCCGAAAATCATGCTCTTTGATGAACCAACGTCAGCGCTAGATCCTGAGTTAGTTGGCGAGGTGCTGCAAGTTATGAAGCAATTAGCAAATGATGGGATGACGATGGTGGTCGTTACCCATGAGATGGGTTTTGCACGTGAGGTTGCAGATCGGGTGGCTTTCATGCATGATGGACAAATTTTGGAGCAAGAGCATCCGAACAACTTCTTTGATCATCCGCAAAATAAGCGAACAAAACAGTTTTTAAATAGCATTTTAAAATAAATAAAAGAAACAGGGGGCAATAAAATGAAAAAGAAGACGATTGTCAGTTTAATTTCAGCTATATTAATGATTTCCATAGTTCTTGCGGGATGTGGTTCAGCGCAGGAAACAAACACTGCTGAGAAACAAGAAGAATTTGTTTATGCCATGAGCGGTTTATTTAAGCCTTTTAATTATAAGGAAGATGGGAAACTTACAGGTTTTGATGTTGAAATTGGTGAAGCTTTGGCTAAAAAAATGGATATGAAACCAAAAGCAATCACCTTTCCATTTGAGACCATTATTCAAGGACTTAGAGATAAAAAATTTGATGCAATCCTTGGAAGTATGACAGTAACGGAAGAACGTCAGAAAGCTGTAGATTTTACGAATCCCTACTACAAATCTGGTTCAAGAATTTTTGTAAGTACTACCAATACTGAAATTAAGTCGAAAGCAGACTTAAAGGGTAAGAAAATTGGGGTTACACCAGCAACAATCTATGAAAAGCTTGCAAAAGAGTTAACCGATCAGGATAAAGTCATGGTTTATTCTCAAGGGGACATGACTGCTTTAATGGACTTAGCGACAGGGCGTGTTGATGCAGTTATCTGTGATGATATTTTTGGTAAAGTTGGTATTATTCAAGGGGACTTAAAAATTAAGGCAGTAGATGAATTACTGCAAGTAGACAATCAAGCAATCGCAACAAACAAAGAGGACAAAGAATTAACTAAAAAAATCAACAAGGCTTTAGACGAAATCATCGCGGATGGAACTTATAAAGAAATCAGTAATAAATGGTTTGGTTACAATCTTATGGATACAGGTAAATAATGCAAGTTAAATCAGATTTAAAATAATTATTTTGTTGACTGGATGGGATTTGACATGCTAGAAATTTTTCAATCAAACTATAGCTCATTATTTGATGCATTATTAGTAACAATGAAGGTAACCGTTAGTTCACTTATAATAGGGAGTATTATCGGTCTTGTATTTGCCTTTTTTTCACTCTCTAATATTAAATTCCTAAACCTAATTTCTCAGGGTTATTTAATCCTCGTTCGTGGTACGCCAATGATTGTCCAAATCTGTATTCTCTATTTTGGAATCTCGTCCATTCTTACGTTACCACAATTTTGGGCAGGGGTCATCGCCTTATCTGTTCACAATGGGGCATATATATCGGAGATCTTCCGCGGTGCCATTCAATCGATTGATAATGGTCAGATGGAAGCAGCACGCTCTCTTGGGATGACTTACAAGTTAGCGATGCGAAGAATTATTTTACCGCAGGCCTTCAAACGGGCTATACCCTCCCTTGGAAACCAATTTATCCTATTGCTGAAAGAATCAGCACTAGTGGCCTATATTGGTATGACAGATTTATGGGGTGCAACGATGTCAATTGCTGGAGCCAATTATCGGCCATTGGAAACCTATATGGTGACTGGCTTGTTTTATCTTATTCTTGTTGGGATATTCACTTATATATTCCATAAGTTGGAGGTAAAATACAGCCCAGACACTAAGAAAAAGGTAAAAGCTACTCGTGCCATAAGTCCCAAATCGACAAGCATAATTGAGCAATAGAGTTTGAACCTAAAAATATCATAGTCATTGGATTGTTAGTCCCAATGACTATGATTAGAAAAATGTCCTCTTTTCCGTGGGCATTTTTTTAATTTGTTGAAAGTTCTTGATCTTTTGATTCCAGCAGTATTTTTGTTGTAAAAGTATTTTTACGAAATAAAAAAATTTTTACAATTATAGTTTCTCGGTTTGATTTATACCGATACACTTTCAAGAAAGGTGTAATAATTATTTAAATTTTTTAAAAATTTATTGTCGTTAAAAGAGGATTTAATAAGGTTTATTCGAAAGCTTCACAAAATTGTCGATTGGTTTTTAAAAAGTTGGCACAATTATTGCATGACATTTAAATAACGTGTAATTATTTATAAATTTTAAATATTCATAAGCGATTGCACGATTGGTCAAAAACTATCCATTGTAAGGAATTTCAGTAATTAAAGGAGTGCATCGTATGAAAACAAACAAGATTTACCGTGATAGTCTCATTTTTGGTTTTGCCTTTTTCGCTGTATTTTTCGGGGCTGGAAATTTAATTTTTCCGCCATCGATCGGGTTTGTTTCCGGGACAGATTGGCCAACCGCTCTCGCAGGTTTTGTTCTTACTGGAATTATCCTGCCCTTACTTGGACTAATAGCTGTTTTAAATGCTGAAGGGAAATTTGAAGTCTTAACCAACCCAATTAGTCCATGGTTTTATAAAGTTTACAATATTCTGTGTATGTTATGTGTTGCCATGGTCGTTTCCGTCCCTCGAACGGCTGCTACCACTCATGAAATAGGCGTTCATACACTATTTCCGCATTTTCCTGCCGTTGGAACGATGATTATCTTCTTTGCCCTTAATTATTATTTTGCCAATGACCGATCAAATCTTATCGATAAAGTGGGAAAAGTGCTGACACCTGGCTTATTAGTTATATTATTATTCATCATCTTTAAAGGTACATTCGATCCAGTTTCGGCACCGATTGATACAAAACTTCCAAACTCATTTTCTAATGCTTTTACTGGTGCCTATCAGACGGGTGACCTTTTTACTGGTCTACTTTGTGCCTCAGTATTTATCGGAGCTGTTGGTAACAGAGGGTATAAGGACTCTGCCAACGTTAGAAAAGTTGCGATTATTGGTACCATCATCGCAGGTGTGGGTCTATTAATTGTTTACGGTGGCTTACTTTATATTGGTGCTACAGGTGCAGGTCTATTCCCGAAAGATATTGAGAGTACTGCTCTTTTAACGGGACTTGTTCATCGTTTACTAGGAGATTATGGAACGATTTTCTTGGCTGTTGCTGTTGCCTTAGCCTGCCTTACAACGGCGATTGGGATTACAGCGTCGATTGCCGATTTTCTCAGTCAATTGACCAAAAATAAAGTAAGCTATCGTACTTGGGTTCTAGTCATATGTATTTGTGGAGTTTCAGTAGGCCTGCTTGGGGTTGAAAAAATTATTAACTTCGCGCTTCCACTCTTCTTGGGACTCTATCCAGTATCGATTGTAATAGTATTCCTTGGTGTCTTCCGTAAATATATCCCAAATGCAGGGGCATACAAGGGGGCGGTCTTGTTAACAGTTTTAGTTAGCCTATTTGAAATGTTAGGAGCCTATGGATTAAATATAAAGCTTGCTAATGACTTGATTTCAATGATCCCGTTAAGCAGCAAGGGGTTCGCATGGCTTCTACCAGCAATCATCGGATTTATTGGAGGAGCACTGCTTTATAGGGCAACTGCTCGAAAAGAAAATATCGAAATGGATATGAGTGCTTAACTAATGAATACGTTAAATGATGACAACTAGCTAGTTTCATAGAAGGGGAGTAGGAGAAATAATGACTAATCATAAGAACAATGAGTGTACCTATATAAATGGAAAAATTTTCACAGCTAATCCAGATAAACCATATGCAAACACTATGGTGGTACGTGATGGCAAAGTAGACTGGATTGGGTGTCAAGCAGATTTAGAGACATTAGACGGAGAATGCGTTGACCTAAAAGGTCGAAGAGTGCTGCCGGGCTTAATTGATGCCCATTTACACCCATTGTACCTTGCTAATGCATCCAAGCATATAGCTTGTACGCCTCCGCTAATTCATTCCATTGAAGATTTAATTAAAGAGGTTAGAAGTTCGCGCGGTATTCAAGGGAAGGATAAATGGGTTGAAGGCTGGGGATATGATGAAGGAAAGTTGCTGGAAAGACGTTCACCCACACGCTGGGATCTAGACCAAGCTGCTGCAGACGTTCCTGTTATTATTACACGGACGTGTGCACATATTGTGGTTGTTAACAGCAAGGCTTTGGAATTAGCAGGAATTACAAGGGATACACCTGAAGTGCCAGGCGGTCAGATTGACAGGGATGTAGACGGTGAACCAACTGGCATTTTACGTGAGAATGCCAAGGACCTTGTCACTCGGATTATGCCTGTGAAAACACTCGAAGAGAACGCTGAAATACTTGCCGAGTTAAGTAATGTGCTACTCTCCCATGGAATTACAGCGATCACCGATGCAATGGGCAGAACGGAACCAACTGATTATTTGGATATGTATAATGATGCAGTCAAAAAAGGACTAAAGCAACGGACAGTACTCTACTATATTTGGGAAGATTTAAAGAAACAACCGATCTTGGAAAACGAAAAAACTAGCCTTGAAAACCAAATCCATATTGGCGGGGTTAAGTTATTCTCAGATGGCAGTGTATCCGGCCAAACCGCATGGGTAAATCCACCTTTCTTAGGTGAAGGGGAGAATTATGGCATTCAAATGACTACCCAGGAAGAATTAATAGCGGCAGCAGAGGGGGCAGAGAAAAATAATGTTCAGTTGGTTATCCATGCCATGGGTGAGCAGGCAATTGATTTAATTGTTGACACATTTTATGGTAAAAAAGGCTGGCTTACAGATGCACCTTCGATCAGGATTGAACATGCGGCGATGCCAACACCGCAAGCCTTAAAACGTGCAGCTGAAACCGGAATAGCTTTTGTTACCCAGCCAATCTTCTTATTTGCAGAAATTGAAAGCTACCATAATAACCTAGGTGCCGAGCGGACAAAGAAGACCTATCCTGTAAAGTCAATGCTAGAAGCAGGAATCAAGGTTGCCTTTTCATCTGATGCACCTGCGACCGCATGGGCCGATCCGGTAAGTCCATTTGTAGGAATTAAAGCTGCTGTTACACGCCGGGCCTATGACGGGAAAGACACGGGGCAAGAACAAAAAGTAGATTTAGAGACAGCCATCATTCTTTACACTAGGGCCGCTCAAGAAATTACCCGCATTCCGAAGGTTGGACAGCTGGCTCCAGGATATCATGCCGATTTTATTATACTTGACCAAGATATCTTTGAAGTGAGCCCTGTGAAAATTGATGAAATACAGGTAGTGGAAACATTTATGGGCGGAAAATCCGTTTATCAAAAAGGGGCAGCATCTTTATATTTATAGAGTTCGAATTGGTCGTGATTCCCAGATACTATCTCTAAAGAAGATAGAATCTGGCTTACCTCCATTTCTAATTCCATAACATATGAGTTTTACACATTTTTTTCAATATGGTAAAACTGAAATATAATGAAGGAAAGGGAGAATATTATGACAAAGTCAATTTTTACAAATGGGACAATCTATACTTTGGACGCGAATCAACCAGTAGTGGAATCTGTTGTCGTTGAGAATGGTAGAATCATAGATATAGGTTCTCACCACGAAATGATCCTACATTGGGGCAGAAATGGGTCAAACATTATTGATTTGCGGGGGAAAATGGTTACGCCCGGATTGACTGATAGCCACCTGCATCTTTCTGGTGTGGCGTTCAACTTTTTAGACCTTGATTTAACCGGTGTAAAATCAAAAAGCGAAATGCTTGATAAAATTAGGGAAAAGGCGAATACCGTTGCGCCTGGGAAGTGGCTTGTCGGAATGGGCTGGGATGAAAATCTCTTTACAGAAGGAACTATTCCTACCATAGATGAGTTAGACGTTGTTGCACCGCACTGTCCTGTTTATCTAAAACGGATTTGTCACCATGCATTTTTAGTGAATAGCAAGGCACTTGAAATGAGTCAGTATTATCCGGAGATTCATATTCCAACTGGCGGAACAGTTGTACTTGATCCGATTACCAAAAAGCCGACAGGGATGCTGCTCGAATCGGCTTCCCAGCTGATAACAAAATACATACCGGAACGAACCTATCAAGAGTTAAAGAATGGCTTACAGCAAGCGATGCAATTTGCGGTGAAGAAGGGGCTAACAAGTGTACATACCAATGATCCTGCTTATTTAGGCGGTTTGGATTCCACGTATAAAATGTATGATGAATTAATTAACCAGGAAGGCCAAGGTTTACGCTGTAATCTGCTCATTGATTACCCCTATCTTAATCAATTGAAAGAAAGAGGAATGTATGCAGGCTATGGAAATGACAAACTACAAATAGGAGCGATAAAAATTTTTGCTGATGGAGCATTTGGGAGAAGAACGGCGCTCCTATCAGAGCCCTATCACGATAACCCGAGTCAGTTTGGAGATGCTATGTATGACCAAGAAACCCTTTATCAAGTGGTTAAAGAGGTACGAGAACACGCCATGCCACTAGCTGTCCATACGATTGGCGACAAGGCGTTAGAAAGTGTTCTAGATATTCTGGATCAATTTCCAAAAGTGGACTACCGTGATCGGATTATTCACACATCCCTGGTTCGGAATGATTTAGTTCAGCGTTTAGTTGATATGAGCCGGATTGCTGATATTCAACCAAGGTTCGTGATAGGTGATTATCCATGGGTGAAGGAAAGAGTAGGCGAAAAAAGGGAGCCATATTTATATGCATGGAAAACGTTACTTGAATCGGGCGTTTTGTGTGCCGGCGGTTCCGATGCACCCGTTGAACCTATAGACCCTCTGCTTGGTATTCATGCTGCGGTTACCCGTAGAACTCCTGGCCATCTTCATAAAGGCTGGAATGCCAAAGAGAAACTCTCAATGCTTGAAGCCGTTAAGCTTTTTACAATTGGGGGTGCATTCGCTACCAATGAAGAAAATCTTAAAGGGACGATTTCAAGAGGTAAGCTAGCGGATCTAACGGTTTATTCTAATAATTTATTTACAATGGAGAATCCTGACGAACTATTCCAAACTGAGATTGATATGACCATCATCGGTGGCGAAATAAAATATACAAATTAAGGGAATGAAATAGGCGAAAGAACACTAAAAATGATGTAAGCGCTTTATAATTAACAAAATAATTAAAATAGTCAAAAAATATTGACAGGTTATTTTTTCAATGGTACCCTTATAAAAATTGAAGATGAATCAATGATGAGAAGAGTAGATTATGCCCTTGTTCTACAGAGAGTCGACAGTTGCTGAAAGTCGATGTCAGGACGTATTCGAAGATCATCTCGGAGATGTGTAGCTGAAACTGTTAAGTAAGCTAGACCGGAAATTCCGCCGTTACAATGGAACACGTACTTAGAATGGTACGTTGATCGAGAGCCGCAGTGTTTGTTTGTTGCGGAAGTAGGGTGGTATCGCGAGTTAACTCGTCCCTATACTATGGGGGCGAGTTTTTTGTGTTTAAAAAATGTATTTATTCTTATGAAAATTTCTTTATGGATGCAAAAAATTAGGAGGGAAAAGGAAGATGAATCAACAAGTTGATAAGAAAGTGTTTAATGTGGAGGATATTATTATTGCCAGCCATACCATTAAGGATGTTATTTCGCCAACTCCCCTGCAATACAATCACTTGTTGTCAGAACGATACGGCTGCCATGTCTACTTAAAACGAGAGGATTTACAAAGCGTTCGTTCCTTTAAAATCCGCGGGGCATATAATCGAATTAAGAAACTTAATGAAGATGAGTTAAAGAATGGAATTATTTGTGCAAGTGCAGGAAACCATGCGCAGGGGGTTGCTTATTCTTGCCATCTCTTAAATATTCATGGGAAAATCTTTATGCCAAGTACAACACCAAAACAAAAGGTAAAACAAGTTAAATTTTGGGGTAAAGATGATGTTGAGATTGTTTTGGTTGGGGATACCTTTGACGATGCTTATGAAAAAGCAAGGGAATGCAGTCAAGTGGAAAATCGGACATTTATTCACCCCTTTGATGATCCCGATGTGATTGCTGGACAAGGGACGGTTGCCGTTGAACTGCTCAATGATTGCCCTGAAAAAATTGACTATCTGTTTGCCGCAATTGGCGGAGGCGGGCTTTTGTCTGGGGTCGGCACGTATTTAAGGCACTATTCTCCAGAAACGCAATTAATTGGGGTCGAGCCACAAGGTGCACCTGGTATGAAGGAATCATTTTTAAAAGGGGAAGTTACCTCATTGAAAGAAATTGACCCGTTCGTAGATGGTGCTGCTGTGAAGACGGTGGGATCAATGACCTTTAGCATTTGCAAAGAAATCGTTGATGATATTCTTGTTGTTCCGGAAGGAAAGGTTTGCACAACATTATTATCGTTATACAATGAAAATGCCATCGTTGTGGAGCCGACTGGAGCCCTTTCTATAGCAGCCTTGGATATGTATGCAGATGAAATTAAGGGTAAAACGGTTGTTTGCATCGTCAGTGGCGGTAACAATGATATTGGTCGGATGCAGGAAATCAAAGAGCGCTCAAAAATTTATGAAGGACTGCAGCATTATTTTATTGTCCAATTCCCGCAACGTCCGGGTGCGTTACGTGAGTTTTTGGATGATGTCCTTGGACCAAACGATGATATTAGCCATTTTGAATATACGAAAAAGAATAATCGAGAAACAGGTCCAGCCTTGGTTGGAATTGAACTGAAGGATAAGGAAGACTACACACCATTGATTGAACGAATCAAAGCGAAGGGCTTTTTATATCGCGAAGTCAATAAAGATAGTACTCTGTTTCAAATGCTGGTTTAGTTCTAATGCTATTAAGAGGTCGAAACTCATCGGTTTCGACCTCTTTTTGTCATTTAATCTATACTAAAAGCAATTTCTTAACTGAATTTAAGTAATAGACTCTTAACAAATGATGCAATTACTGTATAATATTATTTGTCAATGATAGAAACAATCAAATAAGTAATGAACACTTAATTATTATATGGAACATGTCTTGAGGTAGATCTAGTTTCATATTAATAATTTAGTGTAGATTCAAAAGCGGAAAGAGAGTGTTCATAATGGGACGTAAGTGGAACAATATTAAAGAAAAGAAAGCTTCAAAGGATGCAAATACAAGCCGTATTTATGCGAAATTTGGGGTTGAAATCTATGTAGCTGCTAGACAGGGTGAACCAAATCCTGAATCGAATCAAGCTTTAAAATTTGTTTTAGAGCGTGCAAAAACATACAATGTACCAAAACACATTATTGACCGAGCAATTGAAAAAGCTAAGGGCGGTTCTGAGGAAAGCTATTCTGAACTTCGATATGAAGGCTTCGGTCCAAACGGGTCGATGGTTATTGTTGATGCCCTGACAAACAACGTGAACCGCACGGCTTCCGATGTACGTGCTGCATTTGGTAAAAACGGAGGAAACATGGGAGTAAGTGGATCAGTTGCTTATATGTTTGATGCAACCGCTGTTATCGGCGTCGAAGGAAAAACGGCGGACGATGTACTTGAATTGTTGATGGAAGCAGATGTTGACGTACGAGACATTATTGAAGAAGATGAGTCGGTAATTGTTTATGCTGAGCCAGAACAATTCCATGCCGTGCAGGAAGCATTCAAAAATGCGGGGATTACTGATTTTACTGTGGCTGAACTAACGATGCTTGCGCAAAATGAAATCGCCCTTCCTGAAGACGCACAAGCTAAATTCGAGAAAATGATTGATGTATTAGAAGACCTAGAAGACGTTCAACAAGTCTACCATAATGTCGATTTAGGTGAATAATAAACAAAAAGCGCAAGTGCCCGTTTAGCGGCGTATGGACTGGAGCGCTTCAACTGAGATAAAGGAAACACGGAGAGCGAAAGCGATTCGATGTTGACTTATCGTAGGGCGGAGAGCGAAGTCCACTAGCCTCTGGGCACTGGAGCTGGATTCAAAGAACTACTTAAATGTTATGAACTATATTATTTCCTAACAATAATGAAAGCAGACCTGAAAATAGGTCTGCTTCTTTTATTTAGTGGTGTCAGGCACTATTTTTGTAGCTATGATTACCGTTTAACAGCAGATAAAATAAAAATAGTTGAAATAATTGAAATGGAACCAATCCATTCGGCAGGGCCAAATGATACTTGGAGCCAGGCTACGGCTAAAAAAGCCGCTGACAATGGCTCGACACAAGCGAGAAGACTTGCTTCAGAAGCATTAATGTATTTCAGGCTTTCCATAAAACAAAAAAAGGCGATTAATGTTCCGAAAATAATCACAAAAACTACAGCTAGAAAGGACGTTAAGCTCCAATGGCCTTGAAACTTCCATGGAGGATGAATCAAGCTAAAGCCAATCCCACCGATCATCATTCCCCAGCCAACTGTAAGAAGCGACCCCCATTTATTCAACAAACTTCCAGGATAGAGTGTATAAAAAGCGAGTGCAAAAGCAGATAGAATTCCCCAAGTAAAGGCAGAGGATGAAATGGAGAGGGAATGGATATTCCCCTTCGTCACAAGTAGAAAGGTTCCGAAGATGGCTAATCCAATCGCAATTACTTCATGTATTTTAGGTAATTCCTTTGCACGAAAACTTAAATAACTGACAATTATCACTGGTGCCAGGTACTGCAAAACGGTTGCCGTTGCTGCATTTCCTTGTTCAATGGCAGTGAAATACGTATATTGTACGCCAAACATGCCAATTACACCAAAGATTACTAGACGGAAGATATCCTGTTTATTTCTCCAAATGGCCCAGATATTCTGTTTCCCCACCGTATGAGAAAAAAATAACAAGCCAAAACCTGAAAAAATCAGCCTGTTAACAACTAGCCAGTTGGTACTAAATCCTTGTTGATGAAATAAGTATTGAGCGACAGTTCCTGAAACACCCCAAAATGTCGCCGCAATCAGCACTAAAAAAATGCCTTTTATCCTTGGGGAGGACATTACTGCTACTTGCGAATTCATTTGATCCCTCCATTATGAAACAATACTAATATCTTAATTTTTTAAATGTAACAATGATTATAGCACTTTTTAGGAAACTAGTTTAAAAAACTTAAGGAAAAATCAATTTTAATCGAAGGATTATGGGAGCGAAGTAGCGAATAAAGAAAATATATGTAAGAAGTTGAGAGGAGAAGAGAATTTATGGTCTATAAGAAAGCTGGTCATGCAGATTTGATGGATCAAATAGTATGTGATTCCCAATTAGCTAAGGAAATCAAAAAGCACCCACGATTCGGCAAACCCATTCCATCCCTTATATTTTCTGGGGATGTCTATTCCAATTTCCTCAACACAGATAGCGATGCTGGTTATCTCCCGCCATTTGTAATTTTACAAAAGGAAATCAGACATAAGATTTCTAAAGCCATAACATTAAAAGAACTTGAATCCGCTGAATTTGAAATAATGAACTTGATAGATGCCATTAATGAAAGAATCCTGAAATATAACTCGATTTGTCCTCCAAAGATGAAAAAAGGAAAAATTGATTTTGACAATATTGAAAATCAATTTAAAATTTGGGAATAAAAATATAAACATTACCAAACTTACTGGTACAAGACGTCTTTTCGCTTTATCCCTTTAAAGTATGATATTATTCTAATAATACGTTAGGGAAAGGATGTATAAGATGTCATTGGAAAGTGTGAAGGCCCATTTTAAACAATGGGATCGTGATGGAGATGTAATGGAATTTGATACCTCGAGTGCCACAGTGGAACAGGCTGCCGAGACCATTGGAGTAGCTTCAGCTCGAATTGCGAAAACTTTATCTTTTAGAGGGAGCGAGGAAAAAGCTATTTTAATTGTTGCTGCAGGTGATGCAAAAATTGATAATAAGAAGTTTCGTCATCAATTCGGATTCAAAGCAAGGATGCTCTCACCAGATGAAGTTCTCGAACAAACTGGTCATGCCATTGGCGGTGTTTGTCCGTTTGGGCTGAATAATGAGCTTGAAGTCTATTTGGATGTATCAATGCAGCGTTTCGAGACAGTTTTCCCCGCTTGTGGCAGCACGAACTCTGCAATCGAATTAACGAAAGATGAATTATATCAGTATTCATTTGCTAAAGAATGGATTGATGTTTGCAAAGGGTGGGGACAAGACGAAGAGCAAGCAAAAGTAAGTCAGCAAATCGAGGCTTAACGGTAACCTTAGGAAGCGTATGATGCCCTTATAAAAAATTCAATAAAGGACCGGGCAAATTTGCCCGGTCTTCCTTATTAAACCCAATTACTTTACGCTTTCGCCATTATCATAATTAAATAGCCATTCAATTCCAAACTTATCTTTTAGGGAGCCGTAGCATTTGCTCCAGAATGTTTCTTGAAGCTCCTATCTCCCAATCAGGCTATTATAAATAATTTTGTAACTGCGGGAATACAATTTACAATAATCATATTTTGAATTTTTCAGTTTGAAAGAGGGTATTGGGTGATGAAATTCAAAATACATCGATGTAATTGTCGAAAGCTTTGGTCTGTTCAAACCAGAAAAACTAAGTTTACCGCATGTTCCGTTCTTCTAGATGGCAGTTGGAGTACAGAATTAAAGCCCGAAAGGAAATATAACCCAAAAGGATTTGTTACGACACATGGAAAACAAGATATCATTGTAAACCCATCAATAGAAGTCGTTGAGAAATTTGAAAAAATAGCAAAACTCATCTATGACAAAAAAAATGTTAATTTCAACGTGAACGAAGGGGAATCTTTATTTTTTGCCGAAGATGGAACTTGTTATATTCTTAAAAAGTTAATGAATTGAAGGAAACCTAATACTCCAAATGCTTTTGAACAAAATCCCCAATTTCGTCAATCGCCTGTTGACCTTCTGGAATAGCAAACGTTTGAAAAACATGCCACATTTCATCCCATACTTTAAAAGTAACTTCGACACCCGCTGCCTGGGCACGAGATGCATTAGGTGAAAGCCAAGGATCCGCATCCGCCCTTGTTTCCATTGATTCTCCTGTACCTTCCATATCTGTCCATGGAGACAAGAGCACTGCCAAGGCAGGCAAGGATTCATCCTCATCTTTTAATGATAATAGGATTGTTAGCGTGTACATATATGTATTTCTCTATAGATTCTTCAATTCCTCCATTATTTCGCAACGATTTTATGAACAAAGACCCCCGCATCAAAAGGGAGGATGCGGGGGTCCTTGTCATACCTTATCTTGGTGTGATTGGTTTCACTGAAATAGCAGGGGAGCTAGTCGAAATTATGCAACCTTCTAAATGATCGGGATTTAATAAGCCTAGGTTAAGAGCGGCTTTGATTTTTACATCATCTGGTTTTTTCACCACTTGGATGAGATCATTCATCTGTAATTCTTCTAATCTTTTAATGGTTTCAACCTCGTCATATTTTTCTGTTTTTCGTATTTGCCGTTGAAGCTTATAGCCACTTATGGTAATTTCTCCTTTATGATTAGATCCTACTAGATTATTAAAGTAATTTTGAAAGGCATCCTTTAATTCATTCATTTCCATTTCTATTTCTTTTTTCTGTTTATTCAGCTCGTAATACTTAACCAACATTTCTCCTGTAATCAAGTTCCCCATGTCCCCGCCTCCTGTTGCGAACGTATATTCCTATTTTATGTTTTCCTCTTCAAAAAAATGACCTATTCACCTAAAGCTGTGAAGAATATCTTTTGACAGTTTTTTGATGATTGTAGTTTTATCTGTCTTGGTGTCAGGCACCAGCGAAAAATGTGTGGAAAGAAAAAACATTTGCTTTCTTCTGTAGATAATGGCAAGCTATATTATGATTAAAAACTTTAATGGAAAGTACAAATAGGTGATTAAGATGATTGAGATTAAGACTTCGAAGCTTAGTGATGGGGAATTAAATAGAGGGGTATTTGCGACTCGTGATATTGCAAAAGGTGAGCTGATCCATGAAGCACCCGTTATTCCTTATCCTAATGAGGAGCATGTTCATATAGAGAAAACACTGCTTGCTGATTATGCATTTGAATATGGGATTAACCACACCGCACTTCTTTTAGGATACGGGATGTTGTTTAACCATTCTTATGAGCCCAATGCTACATATGAAATTAACTTCCCGAATCACACATTTGATTTTTACGCGTACAAGGATATCAAAGCAGGGGAAGAAATCCTTATTAACTATAATGGTGAAGAGGATAATAATGATCCACTTTGGTTTAATAAAGATGAATCCGAAAGTGAATAAATGAAAAAAGGATAGATTAAGGCAGGTTATCTGCTTTATCTGTCCTTTTTTCTTTGCAAAAAAAATCACTCAGTCATAAAAAGTCGTACAGTGGAATCCAAATAGAAAATTAAGTTACTTAACCAAAGTATTTATGAAGGAATAATCATAGGACTTTAGAAATAATATGTCATAGGGCATGTTTATTTTTACCACTGAGATTGCCAGTAGGCCTCTATTTCCAATATAAAGGCAATCCCAAGGAAACCAAAAAAGGGGTGAAAGCTTGAAAAGGATTTTTGGTTTGGGATTATTTATTTTAATGATTGGTTTATTGAGTGCCTGTAATGATGATGACACATCGAAAGAACCGTCTAGTAAACCAGCAAGTGAAACCGCTAGCACGATTGCAGGGGATGACATCTTTCAAAAAAGCTGTATTACATGCCATAGTTCAGGTGACATTACTGGTGGTCAAGTAAAACTGGATTCAACGAAAATTCATGCCGATTTTCAAAAGAAAGAGGATCTTTATAGTTTTGTTGAAAAGAAAATGCCTAAGTCCGCTCCAGGTTCATTATCAAAAGAACAATATGATGCCGTTGTTAATTATTTATGGGATCAAAAGGAATAGTAAATGAAGGAAGATAGTAGTCCGGAGGAACCTCCGGGCCATTTTTTATTCTCTCTTGAATTGGTTCGTTTCAATTAATTGAAATATCTGGTATTATAAGAAGGGTCACTAAATCTACCTCATCCATTACCAGCAATTATGCAAAATTGGATGGAGCGAAGGATATTTATAATATTGCCTCACAGCTAGTGATATCCCTTTGGCAATATTTGTTGCCATAGTGTAAATAAGATGCAGATTCGTGGAAAGGAGAGAGCATTCCAATCGTGGATCATTTTCCAGGACAACCCCCATAATGCTGCAATCTCCCATCGGAGGAAGTTTTTTTCCTAACCCCGCCCCAGGCAACAATGAACCGTTACGAACAACAATAGTGTTAACGATTCTTTCAGACCCTAGAACACTATCAATGGCAATGACAAAACTTTTTTGGGGCAGGGTCCGAGAAACCTGTGGGATAAGCGTTTGTGCATCTAAGGGAGATTCAAGGTTTCCGATTACTGATAAGTGTTTGGGGTATAGATTATGTAGTAAGGTACCCACAAATGGACCTAGACTGTCACCACTTATGACATTTGAACCAATCCCTATTACGTAAATATGTTCTGTGCCTTCCGGAATGAGAGAATGTAAGCTGTCTCGAATGAAAAGTGGTGCTAGCCTATCATTAAAAGGAATAATTCTTTCAGACAAAGCGTGCCTTACGTCTAAAGAAACGTTCATGTCTATTTACCCCCAAGCAAAATTATTCTACAGAGTTGAACAAACGACCAAATATCGTGGTTCAATAATAATGTTTTAATATTCTGCATTTACTTAAGATATTCCTTCTGTAATATTGTGAATTTCACTCAATCTCGTAGATTAATAAACTGATCTTAACTAGGAGGAAATAAAAATTGATTATCCAAAAAGCAACTATTAATGATCTCGAATCGTTGACGGTATTGTTTGATTTATATCGGGTATTTTATGAGCAAACGTCCGACTTAGAGGGCGCACGAGAGTTTTTAAAAGCTAGAATAATGAACGACGAATCCGTTGTGTTTATGGCTGTTGATGGAGAACATCCCGTTGGTTTTGTTCAGTTATATCCATCCTTTTCTTCTGTTAGCATGGTGCGATCATGGGTATTAAATGATTTATATGTAAAGGAACAATTCCGCGGAAAAGGTGCTGGGGAAAAATTAATACATAAGGCGATTTTGTTTGCAGAGGAAACAGGAGCAAAAGGGATTTTGCTTGAGACAGGTAAGGAAAATAGTACAGCCCAACGTCTTTATGAAAAAATTGGTTTTGAAAGGGAATCGAATTATTTTTATTATTTCTCTATTTGAAAAAATAAGTTAGGTGTTTGTTATCTCCAAAAGTATTACTAATATTCGTTATTTTTTCGAATTTCTTTCATATTATGAAGCATGTAATCTGCTAATCTGAGAGTAAAGTAATGTAAGGAGATGATCATTCATGAAAAATTTAGCCGAAGCAAATGGTGTTTTGACCGGAAAAGTGTATATGGTTGAAATGAAAGATGGGGAAATCAGTTCCTTTCGAATAATGGGCGAATCATCCACCCACTATATTTTCTCTTATTCCACTAACGAAACGGTAGAGGTTTTTGAAAAAGCAAAAAATGAAGTCATCGGCATTTTTGAGGTTCGGGAATGGTGGGACACGAAAGGGAGCGAATAAGATAATAGCTAACCCCAATTCCGTATGGAAAAGGGGGTTGTTAGTTTTTTACCTATTAATGAGTTCATCTAAATGTTTCATAATAGCCTCACGATTACCAGCTATACGCTCTTCTCTAATCTGATCGTTTTTTAATTTTTCGAGGGACTTTTCCAATACAGCTTGTTCGACCATTTGTGGAATGACCACGACGCCGTCCGCGTCCCCAACAATGATATCGCCTGGATATACTGTCATTCCGCCGCATGAAATCGGGATATTAATCTCTCCAACTCCTGCTTTACCACTTGCTGCAACGGTAGTGCCCCTCGAGAAGACGGGGAAGTTCAAGCCCTTGATTCCAACAATATCACGAATGACACCATCAACTACGATGCCACCGACTCCAAGTGTTTGAGCCATGCCAATAACAAAATCACCAGCAATGGCACGATATGGATCTCCTTTAGCATCAATAACTAAAATATCCCCTGGTTTTGACGCACGGATTGCCTTTAGGACGGCAAGATTATCACCGACAGGAATCTTCACCGTTAAAGCTCTTCCAGTAAGCTTATATTCTTCTTTTAGAGGTTTAATCGCAGGGTGGAGGTTATTTAAGCCATCCATCGCATCGGATACACAGGTTGTAGGAAGGTCATAGAATTTTTTTACCAGTTGGTCCATAGGAAATCTCCTCTCATTTTTTAATCTCCTTACCGCCATTATAGCTCGGGTAGCTGCACTTTGCCCATTTTTTTCCACAAAAAAAAGAAAGTGGCCGATTACCACTTTCTAAAGAAGGAAAACTTTTATGGGTTAATACATGATATGTAAAACCTTGGACGTGCATGTAGTAAACATGTCCATATGGAAAAAATATTTTTAATAATTTAAGCCTATTTTTTTAAAAAGGACTAACAAATTTTTTGAATAAGCTCAATGTTGTTATTTCTCGGTGAGTTTACTAAGGAGGATACTTCGTAAGTCTCCATTAAGTTTTCATCAAAGGGGATAAGTAGTTTTTTTAAATCATTGGTATCAGAGACGGATGGATCCAGCCATGTTTTTTCATCGTCTGGCTTCAAAATAACGGGCATCCGATCATGAATATCTTTCATTAGTTCATTGGGTTCGGTTGTTATCACAGAACAAGTATAGAGAGTTTTTCCTTCAGGTGATTTCCAAGACTCCCAAATGCCTGCCATGGCAAACAGATCATCGGATTTTAGTTTAATTCGCATCGGGGTTTTACTTTTATCTTCATGTCGTTTCCATTCATAAAAACTATCGGCAACGACTAAGCAACGCTTCTTTTTGAAGGCTGTTCGGAAGCTTGGCTTTTCCGATAATGTTTCTGCTCGGGCATTAATCATCTTATGGCAAATGGATGCATCCTTTGCCCAGGGCGGGACCAAGCCCCATTTTAAAAATCCCATCCGATTTGACTTGCCGTCGTTAATCACGGCAAGGACGGCCTGAGATGGAGCAATATTATAACTCGGAGCATAATTTTCTTCTTCAAGAAAAGATATAATATCGAAACGATCAATGATTTCCTCGAACGTAGCTGTTAACGTGAATCTGCCGCACATACTATTTTCACCTCAAGATTTTGGTTACGTCTATTGTAACAAACATCATGGACAAAATCCTTTTAATACGAAACTCTAAATATGACGTAAAGTAAAAAAAAGGAGACCCCCGAAATTGGATTGGAGGTCTCCTTACTGAAATCAATGGGATCTGCGAGCAAAATCTACAAACCGAAATTTATCAGGCCGATGCCTTGATTCCGTATATTGAAAGAGGGTGGCATCATCTAAATAAACATAGTTTTTTATGACGACTACATTGTGAAAACCTTCAAGGTCTAATAGGGACCGATCCTCGAATGAAGGTTCTTCCACGACAATTTCTTTTTTGGCAAAACTAATGGTAAGGTTTAATTGATTTTCAATATATTGGTAAATGGAATCCGCACAAATTTCTTCTGTTAGGGAAGGAACATGCTTTTTAGATAAAAAATCTTTATCTAAAATGATTTTCTCCCCGCCCATTTCCCTTGTACGAACTACCTTCCATACCAGGTCCTTACTTCCCAGTTGTAGCTGCTGCCTGACAAAACCATCGGGTTTGATTAACGAGAGCTCGTTCACAATCGTTTTTGGTTTACTGCCCATTTTATTTGCCAGTTCTTTAAAACTAACCAGCCCCGAAACAGGAAAATCAAATTTGCTGATGTCGATCACGATCGAACCTTTTCCTCTAACTTTTTGGATATAGCCATTTTGCGAAAGCAAATTTAACGCCTTTCTAATCGTTTCTCTCGATGTATCGAATTGATCTTTTAATTCGTTCTCAGAGGGAAGAAGCGTTTGTGGCGGAATTTCTCCACTTTTTATTTGCTCGACAATAATGTTGTAGATCGTTAGGTACTTGTTCGTCATTATGACATCTCCGTTCATCTTTTCAGGTAATACACAATCGATTCATATGGCCGCAAGGAGATTTCCGGGCCATTTGGTGTCGAATCCTCATAATTAGAGAGTAACATCTCACTATCATACTCATCAAGATGTAAATCAGCAGGGAGAACGAATGCTTTCTCTTTATCGTAAAAATTGTTGATCACTAGTAATTTTTCAGAGCCACTTGTTCTAACATATGCAAATATAGCATCATCTTCATTAGAAATAGGGAGATATTTTCCATCTGTAATCACATCATACTTTTTTCGTATTTGTATAAGTTTTTGATAGTGGAAAAAGATAGAGTCTGAATCTTTAAGTGCCTGCTCCGCATTGATTTCCTGGAAATTACTTGCCGTTTGAATCCAAGAAGTCCCGCTTGTGAAGCCTGCGTTTTCATTTGCATTCCATTGGACTGGCGTTCTTGAATTGTCACGGGATTTTTGTTTTAGGATGTCAATAATCTCATGTTGGTCCATACCCTCATTTTTCTTGATGTTAAAAATATTTAAGGACTCTACATCTCGATATTCATCAATGGAGTTGAAGTTAGGATTGGTCATCCCAAATTCTTCGCCCTGATAAATATAAGGGGTTCCCTGCATCATATGAAGGGTGGTGGCCAGCATTTTAGCCGATTCTTTATGATATTTTTGATCATCGCCGAAACGGGACACGACTCGTGGCTGGTCATGATTACACCAGAAGAGGGCATTCCAGCCGCCGCCTTGATTCATTCCAACCTGCCAATTAGATAAAATCTGTTTTAAGGTATGAAAATCAAAGTCCGCTTTAGTCCATTTATCACCATTGGGATAGTCGACTTTTAAATGATGGAAGCTAAATGTCATGTTTAATTCTTCTTGGGTTGGGTTCGTGTATTTAATGCAGTTATCAATTGATGTAGATGACATTTCACCGACCGTCATAATATCGTATTTTGAAAAAACTTGTTCGTTCATTTCATGTAAAAATTCATGGATTCTTGGTCCATCGGTATAAAATTTCCGGCCGTCGCTGTCATCCTGAGGGAAATTCTGGTCTTTGGAAATTAAATTGATAACATCGAGACGGAAGCCATCCACACCTTTTTTTAACCAAAAGTGCATCATTTCGTATAAAGCTGCACGGACCTTTTCATTTTCCCAGTTTAAATCTGCTTGGGTCACATCGAATAAATGTAAGTAATACTGTTCAGTTGTCTCATCATATTCCCATGCCGAACCACCAAATTTAGATTCCCAGTTTGTCGGCGTCTCACCGTGCTTGCCGTCCTTCCAGATGTAGAAGTCACGGTAAGGATTATCTCGAGAGGTGCGTGCTTGTTTAAACCATTCATGTTCTGTTGATGTGTGATTAATAACAATATCCATGATGATTTTTAAGCCGCGTTTGTGTGCTTCTGCTAGTAACCTATCAAAGTCATCCATCGTTCCATAATCTTCATGAATTGCGTAGTAATCGCTGATATCATAACCATTATCTCTTTGAGGAGATTTATAGATGGGAGTAAGCCAAAGGACTTCTACACCGAGTTCTTTTAGATAGTCTAATTTTTCAATAATGCCTTGAATATCTCCAGTTCCATTTCCAGTCGTATCATGAAAGCTTTTTGGATAGATTTGATAGACGACTGCTTTTTTCCACCATTCATTTGACATTTCAAACACCTGCCTATTTTCGATTAAGTAATTTAATGGAGAAAAGGAGGGAGCATGTCTCCCTCCTAAATATGTGATTTAGCTTTTATTTTTTAAAAGAAAATTTATTCATGCGTGTTTTAGCAAAAACAATTGTTAGTAGGAATGGAACGACAATGGCTACAACCATTGATATGGCAAACATCGTCATGTGCTGACCTTGGATGGAAAGGAAGCCTGGTAGACCACCGACACCGATTGAGTTAGCCATAACGTGGCTACCAACGGAGACAACACCTGCAATCATGGAACCAATCATCGCAGCAAGGAATGGGAAGCCATACTTTAAGTTAATCCCGAACATTGCTGGCTCTGTTACTCCAAGGTAACAAGAGATGGCTGCTGGAATCGATACTTGTTTTTCTTCTTCATTTTTACGATTGATAAAGATCATCGCAAGTACAGCTGAACCTTGGGCAATATTAGATAGTGCAATCATTGGCCATAGGTTTGTTCCGCCAAGTTCACTCATTAATTGTAAGTCAATCGCATTCGTCATGTGGTGCAACCCTGTAATAACAAGTGGTGCATATGCGAACCCGAAGATTGCCGCAAATACCCAGCCAAATGAAGAGGTTAAGCTTGAATACACTACATGAGAAATTCCAGAACCGATGCTCCAGCCGATAGGGCCTAAAACAGTATGAGCGATTAAAACAGTAGGAATTAACGCTAAGAATGGAACGACAATCATGGAAATGGAATTTGGAACAATTTTACGTAATCTAGTTTCTAAGAAAGCAAGCACTAATCCAGCTAAAATTGCAGGAATTACTTGTGCTTGGTAACCAATCATTTCAATTTTTGCAAAACCGAAATCCCAGACAGGAATATCCTTTGCACCTGCTACAGCATAGGCATTAAGCAATTGCGGAGAAACGAGGGTAATACCAAGGACGATACCTAGGATTTGTGAGCCGCCCATTTTTTTCGTAACCGACCAGGTAATTCCGACTGGAAGGAAGTGGAATACTGCTTCACCAATCAACCATAGGAAGGAATGAACACCTGCCCAGAACTGTGAAACCTCGATGATGGACTTTGTTCCATTATCAAGTAATTTGATATCACCGATGATGTTTCTAAAGCCGAGGATTAAACCTCCGACAACTAGTGCAGGAATTAATGGGGTAAAGATTTCGGCTAGGTGGGCCATCATTCGTTGCAGCCAGTTCATATTCTGTTTGGCTGCTTCTTTTGCTTCTTCTTTAGAAGTTCCATCCACACCAGCAATTTTTACAAATTCATTATAAAAGCTAGATACTTCATTCCCAATGATGACTTGGAATTGTCCGGCTTGGGTAAATGTACCTTTTACAAGCTTAATGGACTCGATTTCTTTAATATCCGCTTTGCTTGGATCGTTTAAAACGAACCGCATTCTTGTAACACAATGGGTAACGGCTGCAATGTTTTCTTTACCGCCAATGTGTTTTAATAGATCATTTGAAGGATCTGTGTACTTCGTCATTTGTCTTTCCCCCTGTTTGAATGGGCATGTCCCCAGTTTCTATCCTCTATTTTTTTATCACTCTATATACAGTCAATGGGTACGTTTTCATAAACGATCGTTGCTTGTATATACAAGTTATGATTACGATTTCATTCTAACTTGTATATACAGGTATGTCAACAAGGAAAAATTTTATTTTTATAACATTGCAGAAACTTTTACACTTTAAAGGAATAATGATTGAAAGAAAATTTTGAAAATGGTAATATAAAGATGTTTAAATTCTTCTGAGTTTAGACCTCCTAATTAAGGACTTGGCCTAGACCACCAAGTTCTCATTTGGACCTTTGATTTTATTTCAAAGGTCCTTTTTTTTATAAAAATCTTCCTTACTGGGTATTTTGGTAATAAAAGAAAAAAGTAGGAGGCAAACTGCCTTGGAATTTCAAACAATAAATCAATGGGATGAAAAACTTTGGAAACAGGTGAGTCCTATTTACCATCAAGCTTTCGATGGGAAAGGAGCGAAGCCGGAGAAGATCATTCGGAATATGTTTCAGAAACAGCTTTGTTTCCTACATATAGGAGTTGAAGAAGGTCAAATAGTGGCGATGGCATTGACCGGGAAGTTGGAAGGAGCGCAGGGACTGCTAATTGATTATTTGGCTGTCCACCACAAATGGCAGCATCGTGGGATAGGCATGAAAATGATGAAGTATATTCAAGAATGGTCAATGACCAAAGGAAATATGAAAAGTCTGTTGATTGAAGTTGAATCCGAAGAAACGCCTGAGACACTTTCAAGGAATCGTTTTTGGAAAAAGTGCGGTTTTACCTTAACTGATTACATACATGATTACAAATGGGTGCCCGAATCTTACCGAGCTATGTTTTTGAATATGGTGCCTGACACCAACTTGCCTGAAAAGGGTGAGGAACTGTTTAAGTTAATTGAAAAGTTTCATAAGGCATCTTATCAGGGATCAGAAGTCGGAGGAAATAAAAATTAATTTTTAGGAAAAGCAGGTCTTGTTGCGGTAAGTGGAGTAAATAATATTGATGTTAATCAAAAGGGAGTGTTATAAATGAAGGGTCAAGCGACACCATACTTAATGTTCGATGGAAATGCAAAAGAGGCATTAGAGTACTACCGTGAAGTATTCGGCGGCGAAATATCAAATCTTCAAACCTATGGTGAGGCAGACTATCCGACACCGCCAGAGGCGCATGATCGTGTAATCCATGCTCAATTTAAAAAGGATGATCTTTTCCTAATGGCCTCAGACGCGTTTCCGGGGAATTCTGTCATAGTAGGGAGTAATATTTCATTAACACTGGAATTCGAAAGCGAAGATGAAATCCGTGGGATATATGATACTCTTAGTCAAAAAGGAACGGTTTATATGGAGCTGCAAGATACTTTTTGGGGAGCAAAATATGCGAAGGTAAAAGATGCCTTTGGTGTAATTTGGGATCTTAATTATACAAAAGCCTAATTTTATTTAGAGGGAAAGGAGGCAGGTGTTTTTCGGCCTCCTTTTTTACATATAAAGTCCCGCCAAGAAAATTCCCAGTGATTTTTGATAGATCTCATCAAATTGTGACAATGGAAGTGGATTTATTCCTCGGCCGAGTTCAATCGTAAATCCTGGTCGTTTCCAATCTTGAATAAACCAATCCTTGCAACCGGCATAGCTCTCGATCGTTTTGATAGGCTCGTAACCACTTACTCGGCTAAATTCTTTCACAATGTCCTCTGATTCAGGAGGTTCAAGATTTTCAAAACCCCAGTAGATGACCTCACCTTGTGTATGAAAGGCTAGAACTCTTACAAAATCTCGTTTTTTTATTAGTTTCGCCATTGCCATTGCTTCAGGCTCTGATAAAGGTTTTTCACCGACAAAATCTCTTGGTCCAGGCTCAGTCTGATTCCTTGCCTTTTCTAATTCCCATCTAGCCGGGAATTGGTCATTTAGGTCAACCCCTCGAATATTAGCTTTCCAGTCCGTAAAATCTGTACTGCCCTTATTGAAATCAACCACTCTTTTATTCCAATTTTCGATTTCTGGGGGGCCATGTAGAACGAGGTCTACTCCATCTGGATTTACCATTGGGACAATAGATAAAATGCTTTGTTGGTAAAGTGGAAACATGGGTAGTCCACGGATCAGATTATGATTTGTCAGGGCTAATAAATAATCATTTAAAAAGGTCATGATGATTGATGTGGTTATCCATTCATTGGCATGAAATGATCCATTATAATGAACTCTTTTTTCACCCGTTCCGATGATGATCTCTGGAATTTTTTTCCCAAGAACTGTCTTACCAATCACAGGTATCTGCATAAACGGATAAACCTCTAATAATCTCTTGATATCATTCATCAATTTGATGTAATCATAACTTTGGCCACTATCCACTAATCTCCAAGTGATCCTAGTTGGAACCTTAATGGTTTGACCTACATTTAGATTTTTTTCATCCAGGTTAGGATTAACCAAAGTAATAGCCTCTAGGGGAAGAGATCTGCGTTGACCAATACTCCATAGGGTATCGCCAGGGCGAATCTGATAATCCTGGGCAGCAAAGCCTGGTAATCGTACACGTTGGCCTTCAGAAAGATTATTATGATCGACATTTCTGTTCGAATCAATTAATAGCTGCAAATTTATATGAAACATCTGGCTGTAATGCCATAATGAATCTCCTTTTCTAACGACAACCTCCATAAATACCCTCCTGCAGTAAAAAATAGTATTAATAATATCTATGCTATAGGGAATAAAATATTAGTTAGAATTAGAGTGTTTTCCACCATTTACCAGTTTCCGATGTATTAAACAATTCACCCTTAGTCCAAAAATCTCTGCTTCCATTTTGGCAAAGGGAGGATACAACTTTCTTCTTTTCCAAACCATTTATAACGATTCTTAGCAACTATGTCGTAAAGGAAATCCCTGAAAAGTGGAGGGAGGAAGCGGAACATCGATAATATGCGCCAAGCCCCGCCTAATTGACTGCAGACACGAAGAGCAGCACTTGATTTTATATAGACCTTTTCTTTTTCAATTAGGACGAAACTATTTAGGTCATAGTTTAAGCTATGCTTTTTTAATAATCTTTGGCCAGTCTCACCTTGGAGTGAGGCAAATTTAAAATAGCCCGAGGTGTCTCGTTTTATTATAAATTTCACACTGTTATTACACAGATTGCAAACCCCATCAAATAAGATAATACGGTCCACCATTCCACCACCTTCACAACTAAGTTTGTGTTGTAATTTAGTTTAGCATAATTTCATCCTGGGACAGTTTTGTAAGCACTTGGGAATTCGGAAAGTGTACATTGGAGACGGACAAACTATGAGAAGTGTCCACGAACGGTGCCTGACACCACAGATGACACCAAAGTAGTGACACTAAAAATGGACTCCAAAAAAATTTGAGAGAAGTATGGAAAGTTCATTTATTTTTACTGTATTTGTGGTACCATGGAGTGTGTTCGACTATTTCTGTATAGTAAACTAGAAAATTAGGTTTTTATTTATTAAGGGAGGAATTTGATTGAAAAGTTTAATAAAAAAAGCTCCCTATTTACTATTTTTGCTTGTGATTCCTCTTCTAGCCAAAATTTATGAATTATTAAATTCCCGTTCACATAGAGCTGTCGATATTAGTACGTCAATTGACCAAGCGATCCCGTTTTTGTCGATCTTTATCATTCCATATATCCTTTGGTATGCTTACATTTTTTGTTATTTAATCTACTTTTGTTATAAGGACACAAAAGTATACCTTAAAACGTTAATTTTAATTGTTGTAGCAGAACTGATTTGTTTTGTTATTTATTTCTTTTTTCAAACCACAGTCCCAAGACCAACTATTGAAGGTAATAATATCTTTAATCATCTTGTTTTGTGGATTTATGCAAATGATCGCCCGTTTAATTGTTTTCCGAGTATCCATGTACTTACCACATTTGTTATAATGCTTGCTTCACTTCATATTAAAAACAAACATCTAATTAACAATGTTTGTATCCATGTTGTCGGGACTTTGATTATCATTTCAACCCTATTTGTTAAACAGCATGTCATATTTGATATGATTGGTTCGATGTTCCTTGTTACTTTCCTATACGGAATTGCGTTTGAATTATTGTCATTTACTCGAAAAACGGAAACTGCTTATGTAAAAGAAAAATAGTTTAATAAAAAGAGTGTCTCTAGACACTCTGTTTTTTGTTTTAAAAGCTTGTTTACAAATAAGCTATAGAAAAAATAAACCAGTTAAGTCAAATGGATTGTTTTAATATGTTGAAGATTAATAAAGACTGGATCTTCTTTTGCACCGATTAATTCCACGAAATTATCCTTAATCCCTTTTACCTTTCCGATAACATTTTCATTCTCCCCGATATTAAAGACGATCAATTCTCCAGTTAGTTTTTCAATTTGAACCTCAAACGATCTGGCAAAGGTGATATTGCTCGGATTTACTGGCAGATTTGCGTTGCTTAGACCGTATGGACGTTGATTATTTGTGTATGGAATTAACCATTTTAAATGGTTAAGAGATATAAACATGGTTTTATATATTGGCGAGTAGAAAACAAAATAATTATTCATAATACTTATGATATAACCATGTAGTGCTTGATTGCTTGTTACATATATTTCTGTAAAAATACCTTTAGCAGCTGTCAGAGTTTTTCTTAGTGAAATTTCTTCGTTATTATTATAAATGGGTGTTGGTTCGTCATTAAGGGTAATTTCATCAATTTCTTTAATTTCATCATGTTTTAAATACCGCCAATTTTGGCAATGAATAACAGGGATGTACAGGTAGTCATATCCATTAAAAACGACCAATAAATCGCTGCCTACATCAATCAGTACTCCACTAATGAATTTCTTTCCCGAAATCTCAAGTCTGATATATTTTCCAATATTATCTTTCAACTTCATTTTTTCACATCCTTTCCTAGGTAATCCCATTTTACAAATAGAGGAGGGCTGATATCACTAACTACTTATAACATGTATACATGATTAGAACTGCCCAACTCATATTTGTATGGTTTTTGGGGATTTTAACAGGGGCAATATGAAGGAATGGTCTTATATATATTTTCACTATTACGATGAGATTTCATTAATTCAATCTTGATGTTCGATTGTTTCTGTTTGGCCATCCGGAAAACGGGAAAGGTATTTTGCTGTCAGTTTTAATTGGTTCACCGGAAAAACGAAGAACTCTTTGCTCTTTCTCCTTTTGTTTCCATACATTCTGATTGTTGCTATTATTGTTCATATCATTTGGTTTATTATCTTCTGTTTTCTTAGTTGCTTGGTTTTGTGTAGTTGTTGATTTAACTACTTTCTCTGCTTCTTCTTGTTTTTTTGTTGATTTTGTTTCATTCTGTAGTAATTTATACGGCGGAGCAGGCTGATTTTCTGTATTTTGTATAGAAACTACTTCTTTTACTTGTTTCATTTCCTTCGATTGTTCGCTAGATATTGATTTGGTCGACTTAGCTTCTTCACACTTGTTATCTTTAGTGCTCATATCATTTGACTTTTTCATTTCAATGGAATTTTTGGACGATTCTTTTTCGTCTGTTTGAGATTTCTTAATCTTAAAGTTATTTGGAACGAGCTCATCCCTGGTTTTAACCATTGTTGCTTCAATTTTTATTGGTTGTGACCAAACCATTGTATTGTTAGGTTCAACCACTTCTTCTTTAACGGTCTCTTCTTTTTTCTTAGCAGACTTTTCTTTACTATTCGAATTTTTTTGTTTCTTTTTTTGGGATTCCTCTTTATCACCAGAAGAAGAAGAGTGATTCTTTGAATCCTTTTTATCACCGGAAGAGGATGAATGATTCTTTGAGTCCTTTTTATCACCGGAAGAGGAAGAATGATTCTTTGAGTCCTTTTTATCACCGGAAGAAGAATGATTCTTTGAGTCCTTCTTATCACCGGAGGAAGATGAATGATTCTTTGAGTCATCTTTATCACCGGAAGAAGATGAACGATCCTTTGATTCTTTTTTATTATCAGAATCTTTATTATTATTTTCGTTTTTATTTGATGAAGACGTCTTCACAGCCTCTTCTTTAATAATACCTTTGAGGATGTTGGACACATGTGTTAATTTTATTAAGATCCGTTCATCACCGTTAATTAAAGTAACAAAGTCTGTATCAATTTCGCTTAAAACACCAGTAAATCTTTGTTTGTTGATAGTCAATATCGTTACCCAAGTATGTTGAAAGGAAAGGAGTAAATCTGTTAAACTCTGTGTTTTTAGAAATTTTGCCGTTGTTTTCTCAGGTTGAAACTCTCTTGTATTTTTTGTGATTGCTTGAATTTTATCAATGTTATAATAAAAAATGTATTTATTTTCGGTTTCCAGCACTACATGGTCTGCCTCAACACCAATTAGTTTTCCTTTAAATACTTCTTCACCTACATAAAGATTTACACTAAAGCCTTTTAATAAATCCAATGCAGCTGAAAATTTATCTATCCCCATGTTTAATCCTCCTTAAAGAGATAATGGGTCGCTCCTCTAGTGGAGAAGCGACAAATTTTTATTCGTGATCCTTATTTATCATTGTTCTTTTTACTGCTGTTCTTACTACTGCTGTCCTTACTACTGCTGTCCTTGCTACTGCTGTTCTTACTACTGTTATCTTTGTTATCATCGTCTTTATCGTCGTTCTTGTGGTCGTTGTCATTACCATTAGATTCATTGGAATCATCTTTTTGTGAATTATCCACTTTCAGTCCGTAGCTTATGTTTCGAATGTGTTTCATTGAGACACGGACAACTTCTTCTTTAACAATCAGTGAAGCAAAATGTTTGTTTACCTCGCTTAGTACGCCTTCAAATGATTCAGGACCGCCACGATTAATTTTCACCCATTGAAATCTTATTTTTCTTAAAAGCTTCACAAAGTTTTCGGCCGTTTTAAAATCAAGTTTATTTGGGACCTTCAATCCAAACTTCATATCATCTTTTGAACTTTCTGTGATACTTCTGACATGATTTGTCTTATAATATACGACTCCATCGTGTTCAGTTAAGATGGCAAAGAAGTCTTCAAATACTGCCAGTAATTTACCACTTCTTGATTCTGGACCACCCCGGTCAACCTTAATTATTTTGCCAACAAATTGTTCCATCATTTCTCTATCCATAAAAGAATTATCCTCCTTTAAATTAAATAAACATTTACACTGCATCTATATGTATCACGGGATGATGTTGTACTAATAAAGGAGCCTTTTTTTACTGAATTGGGTAAAAATAGGCAAAAAAAAGGTATATGATTAGATTCATATACCTCTTATCTATACGAATAATGCTAATTCTTCTTTAAGGTAAGAGCTTCTTTTTTTAATAAAATTAAAATAAACCTTTTTTTCTTGTTCTAATGTTGCTGCGTTTGAACTAATAAAGGGATCTAGACTCATGTGTGGTTTTAAATAATCAAATAATTTATTGATAATTGGTTTTTGGACGTCCAGAGTGAAGTCGTTTTCCAAAATACTTGAAAGTATTTCTTTATATTGTTTTCTAAAGTGGTTAAAGTGGAAAAGTCTTGCTGAAAGTGTGTTAAATCCTGTTAATGGTACATAATCATAATCAAGTTTTCTGCCATGGAGGTTTCTACCCCATGTCCCATCATAATCCCAAGGAGTAATTTCATATAGTCCGGTTTTACCATTTTTATATAATGCATAATTATGGATAAACCCGTCATAATTTTGGACACAAACAGCTCCAGCGACCCATCTGAAATATTTCTCGACATCCAATACATGTGGGATTTCTTTTTCAAAATCTTGATTGTTTAGAGCATTAATCATCGCGATAAGGTTTTTTAAATCAAGGATATCTTCTTTATCACCATATTTTAATGTATATCCCTGGTCTAATCGTTTTTTCATTTCCTTTTTCTTAGTTAATAAGGAGAAATTGGCTCGATTATTGGTGGCATAAATAATCGGACCATCCGGCAATTTTCTTTTTTCAAGAAGATATTGATCAAAAGATTCAATCTCTAAATAGATGCCCTTACTATATCCATTGATATTCAGCAGAACATGCCGGGAGTGGGGAGATATGACTCCGATTCGATCAAAAAAATCCAGCGATAATTTGTTTCTACTTAATGATACATCTGAAAATTCTGCATTAAGATGAATTTCATGTGCACCATTGACCTTGTACGGATTTTGAAAGACAATTCGATAAGATTTTTTTTTCTTATCCCTTATTACATTGCCTCGATAGGAAATTTTTACATTAAAACGATCTTCTCCTATCTTTAATACTGCAGGGACTAATTCATCATTCCAAATGTCTTTATCCAATTTTTTTAACCACTTCGGATTAATCAAAATTTCATATTTTAACACTTGAATTCTCCTAAATAACATTTTTTTTAGATATATGCATTCTCTTGGGTGGTTGTGTATAGAAACTCTAAAAAATATGGTTTAAAAATATATGATTGTCTATGTCAAATGGATAAAATCATCATAAATTGAAATAGAAAAGAAAAATTTGTTAAGAAAGTGGTGGAATAATGGTACTAAAGCTTGATATTGAACAATTACTTTCACAAGCTAAAGAAAATGGTGTAGTTGGGTTTCTAGATAATAATCCTGTTGGTAAAAAGGGAGGTAACAATAAGTCAAGTTCAGACAGTTCAGGATCTACTGGCAGTGGTAAAAGCGGTAGCAGCAAAAGCAGCAGTGGCAGCTCTGGCAGTGGCAAAAGCGGCAGTGGTAGCTCTGGCAAAAGCGGAAGCGGTAGCTCTGGTAGCGGAAGCAGCGGTAGCTCTGGTAGCGGAAGCAGCGGTAGCTCTGGTAGCGGAAAAAAACCAAAAGGCCCTAAAGGACATAAAGGCCCTAAAGGTAGCAAGGGTAGCAGTGGTAGCGGAAGCAGCGGAAGCTCAGGAAGCTCAGGTAGCTCAGGCAGCAAAGGCAGCGGTAGCTCTGGCAAAAGTGGAAGCGGAAGTTCAGGTAGCTCAGGTAGCTCAGGTAGCTCAGGTAGCTCAGGCAGC